>JBDNJL010000101.1:0-9508 GCA_041687795.1 Methylotenera sp.
CGTTAAGTTTTTGATTAACCAAGCTTTCTAATTACGGCGTATCAATAAACTCAATCGCAACATTTGCATTACTCGCAAGCTTGCTTAAATTTGCTACCGATTCTTTACCACCAACGTACACAATTTTTGAACCCACAATTTTTTCGTTACCCCTTGTCAGCGCACGCGATAAGGTGGCTGAAGTGATATCATCATTGTTCCCAGTAATAATCACAGTAGATGTTTTAACTGTTAGCGCTGTCACAATCGCCACAACCTTGCCAGTATCTACCCCAGAATTTACTTCTTTTAGCACTTCATGTGGAGTAACAAAACCTTTTGGTGCACCAATGTAAATTAAATTGGTTTTTTCATTAGGATATTTTTCATTGACTGCTGTAATGATTCTTTGTGGCGAATAGGCAGCGTTTTGATCTGGTCTCGTATTTAAATAATCACCTGAGCAGTTAGTCGCTGAAATAAATAAAGCTGACAAAACTAATATTTTAAATAATTTCATTGTATTTTCCTGAAGTAAAAACCAACTTAAAAGTCACTACTTAATATTATCATGATTAAGTATTTGATTATGATAATGAAATGTAAAAAATTATTCCCACTCAATGGTGGCAGGTGGCTTGCCTGAAATGTCATAAACCACACGGTTAATACCGCGTACTTCGTTTATGATTCTGTTAGACACTTTACCAAGTAGCGCGTAAGGTAATTCTGCCCAATGCGCAGTCATAAAATCGCTGGTTACTACCGCGCGTAGGGCAACGACATAATCATAAGTGCGCCCATCGCCCATTACGCCAACTGATTTAACTGGTAAAAATACGGTAAAGGCTTGGCTAGTCAGTTCGTACAAAGATTTGCCAGTTTTTTCACATTTAGTATTGCGTAACTCCTCAATAAAAATGGCATCGGCCAGTTGTAAAAGCTGTGCAAATTCTGCTTTCACCTCGCCCAAAATACGCACACCTAAGCCAGGCCCAGGAAAAGGGTGGCGATACACCATATCAGCGGGCAAGCCTAAGGCAACGCCAAGCTCGCGTACTTCATCTTTAAATAAATCACGCAATGGTTCTAATAGTTTCAAGCCTAACTTTTCAGGTAGTCCACCAACGTTGTGATGGCTTTTAATCGTCACGGCTTTTTTAGTTCCGTTTTTATTATTTGTCCCGCCAGATTCAATCACATCTGGGTAAATAGTGCCTTGCGCCAGCCATTTTGCATTGCTTAACTTTTTAGCTTCGGCTAAAAATACTTCTACAAATTCGCGACCAATAATTTTGCGCTTCGCTTCAGGTTCGCTTACGCCACTTAAATGCCCCATAAATTGCGCTGCGGCATCCACACGAATCACTTTTGTATTTAAGCGCCCAGCAAACATCTCCATGACCATATCACCTTCATTCAAACGCAGTAAACCGTGGTCTACAAATACGCAGGTGAGTTGGTCGCCAATGGCGCGGTGAATAAGGGCTGCAGCAACACTAGAATCTACCCCGCCTGATAAGCCTAAAATTACTTCTTCATCACCTACTTGGGCCTTAATTTTAGCCACCGCTTCGGTAATATAATCACCCATAATCCAATCAGGTTTTGCGCCGCAGATATTTAACACAAAGCGATTAAGTATCGCTTGACCTTGCTGTGTATGCGTCACTTCTGGGTGAAATTGCACTGCGTAAAATTTTCGCTCTTCATCTGCCATTGCTGCAATAGACGTTGTTTCGTTGCTGGCAATTACTTTAAAACCAGCAGGCAATTCTGTGACCTTATCGCCATGGCTCATCCACACATTCAGCAATCCATGACCTTGTTCATTAACACGGTCTTGAATATCTTTAAATAACGCAGAGTGACCGCGTGCGCGCACTTCTGCAAAGCCAAATTCGCGTTTTGTGCCAGCTTCAACCTTGCCGCCGAGTTGCTGCGCCATGGTTTGCATGCCGTAGCAAATACCTAACACTGGCACACCTAATTCAAAGACTGCTTGCGGTGCTTTGTCGGTTTCGGCTTGGTAAACACTCGCATGGCTACCACTTAAAATAATACCGTTCGCGCCAAAGTTTTTAACAAAGTCATCTGACACATCACAAGGGTGAATTTCGCAATACACATGCGCCTCGCGCACCCGACGCGCAATAAGTTGTGTGACTTGTGAGCCAAAATCAAGAATAAGTATTTTAGAATGCGTCATGTGTCTGTGAAAAACCGTTAAGTATTTTGTATTATGTGCATATTAACCGCGTTAAATGCAATTGCTATAAATAACAAAGGCAAACATATTTGAGTTTCCCCAAATGTGTTTGCCAAGTCATGTAGGTTAAAAATTAATCAATGCGGTAATTAGGCGCTTCTTTAGTAATTTGTACGTCATGCACATGGCTTTCACGCATGCCCGCGCTTGTAATTTGCACAAATTCTGCATTGGCGCGCATTTCGCTAATGCTGCTCGCACCCACATAACCCATAGAAGCACGTAAACCGCCCATCAGCTGATGAATCACCGCAAGCACACTTCCTTTGTAAGGCACACGTCCTTCAATGCCCTCAGGCACTAATTTATCTGCGCCGCTGTTAGTGTCTTGAAAGTAACGGTCGCTAGAGCCTTTTTGCATCGCGCCAATAGAACCCATGCCGCGGTAAGATTTATATGAGCGACCTTGATAAAGCTCAATATCGCCCGGCGCTTCTTCAGTACCTGCAAACATACCACCTAACATTACAGAATATGCACCCGCAGCAATGGCTTTTGAAATATCACCAGAATAACGAATACCGCCATCGGCAATAAACGGCACGCCAGTGCCAGCCAATGCTTTTTCTACATTAGCAATGGCACTAATTTGTGGCACGCCAACACCTGCCACAATACGTGTTGTACAAATTGAACCTGGTCCAATACCCACTTTAATGCCATCAGCCCCAGCATCTACTAAAGCTAATGCTGCGCTTGCAGTAGCAATATTGCCACCAATCACATCAATATGCGGAAAATGTTTTTTCACCCAAGTAACGCGGTCTAAAACACCTTGCGAATGGCCATGTGCAGTATCAACCACAATCACATCAACGCCAGCTTCCGCTAAAGCATTCACGCGTTCTTCTGTACCTTCGCCCACACCAACTGCCGCACCCACACGCAAGCGACCTTGTTTATCTTTACACGCATTTGGGTGGTCACTAGATTTTTGAATATCTTTAACGGTAATTAAACCTTTGAGTACATCATGGTCATCAATCACCAGCACGCGCTCTAAGCGATGTTGATGCAATAAGCGGAACACATCTTCTTTGGCAGCGCCTTCGCGCACTGTCACTAAGCGCTCGCGCGGCGTCATAATATTTTTAATCGGTTGATCAAGGTTCGTTTCAAAACGTAAATCGCGGTTGGTCACAATACCAACTACTTTGCCGTTATCCACCACTGGCAGACCAGAAATTTTGTGCAATTGCGTAAGCTCAATCACATTGCGCACGCTCATGTGGCTTTGAATGGTAATTGGGTCATTCACCACGCCAGATTCAAAACGTTTAACGCGTGAAACATGTGCAGCTTGTTTAATCGCTGTCATGTTTTTATGAATAAACCCTAAGCCGCCTTCTTGTGCAAGGGCAATGGCCAGTGGTGCTTCAGTCACGGTATCCATTGCGGCAGAGAGCAATGGAATATTGAGTAAAATATTTCGGCTTAATTGAGTAGCGAGAGAAACTTCGCGTGGAAGTACATTTGAATACGCAGGAACGAGTAAAACATCGTCAAAAGTCAGGGCTTTTTGCAACAAACGCATGTGAAATCCTTAAATTTCCAAAACGAAATTATACAGAGTTGTGCCTAAGCTTACCAATGAATTTAATTGAATATTTTAGCAAGTAAAATTTAACTTTATTTTAGTTAAAATTACACGCTAATCATTAAACTTCTGCAAAAATATAACTGCTTAAAATAGTTAACTTTTTATGATATTAAGTAAACAAACTTTAGGCTTGGTGCGTTATCTTGGTATGTGATGAAGTGTAACTTAATATAAAAACAAAACGCATAAAGATTAAAGCAGACATCTTGTATAGATAATTCTTTAATTATGTTTTATATTGTGTCTACAGTGAGATGTATAAAGATAGATTTACACATTAATTTAAATTGCTATTTAAAATTAAAGTAAAAATTAAGGTTAGGGCTATGAAATTACGAATTCTACTATTATGCCTCGTGTTATTGCCTACTTTGGCAGGGGCAGAAATTTATAAATGGAAAGATAAAGATGGAAAAGTACGATACAGCGATGTACCGCCGCCATCAAACGTTCAGCAAGAGTCGCTGTATGGTAAAAAAATACCTAAACCAAAAACTGCAGGGGCCTTAGCACCAGTAGATGGCGATATTACAGAGCAGCTAAACAGACAAAAAACATCTGATAAAGCCAATTCAGATGCTAAAGGCGATCCGTTAAGCAAAGAAGAGGCAGCTAGAAAGCGTGCTAGCGATGCTGAAAATAAGAAAAAAGAAGATGAAGCCAAGCAAACAGAGCTAAAACAAAACCAACAAAATTGTAAAGCCGCTCAAGCCAACCTTAAAACGCATCAAGATGGCGGTAGATTAATGAAAACTAATGAAAAAGGCGAGCGCGAATATTTGAGCGATCAAGATATTGATCAAGGCAAAAAAGCCGCGCAAGAAGAAGTGAGTAAGTATTGCGATAATTAATGTTAGCAAAACACAAAATGCGTCAATAAATAAGCATTAAGTATATCTATATTATAAGTCAAAACGTTGAATTTTTTGATTTGAAAAAAGCAGGTGTTAAAGTTTTTTATTATGAATAGTTAAACCTTAAGCTTAGTTAAAAGTACTAAAAACCGTTAAGTCGTACGATTTAATGGTTTTTTTAGCCACCTACATGCAGCCATTTGGTTGCTATCAACCATTTGGTTGTTATAAATCATTTAGTGGTTTATAACAACCAATAATAACTTAGGGTTATTTTATAAAGTATATAAAAATCATATGGTTAGTTAAAATTTCTTAATTGGCTTAAATTTTGCATTTGGTTACGATGGTAAGCAAAATTTAAATACTAGGAGATATACCATGAACCTTAAGCCAAAAATGACAACCCTATTAGTCATTTCTGCATTGGCGACGTTTGCGGCAAATGCGCAAGCAGAGGATGCATCAAAACAACCTGCCGAAATCAAAGTAAAAAAAGTGCTTGTTACGGGCATTTTGCCAGAAAGATTAGAGTCAGTTCCTGGCTCATTTAATATAGTTGACGAAGAAGACTTAATTGAGCGCCGTCCGTTTTCTGTGCGAGAAGCACTAAATAATGTACCAGGCATTAATATTGTAGGTGAAGATGCTTTTGTGTTATCTCCAAATATTGGTATTCGAGGTTTAGACCCGCGCCGCACGTCACGCACCTTGTTATTAGAAGATGGCATGCCTTTGTTTTTAGCACCTTATGGTGACCCATCAGCGCATTACTCAACACCGTTACAACGTGTTCAACGCATTGAAGTGGTTAAAGGTTCGGGCCAAATTTTATATGGCCCACAAACTATCGGCGGTATGATTAACTTTGTCACTAAACCTGTACCAAAAAATGGTCTTGCAGGTAGTGTGCAGGCAACGGGCGGTAATAATGACTTTACGGGCTTACATGCAAATGTGGGTTATGGCGGTGAGCGTGGCGGCATTATGATAGATGCCCTCCAGAATAAAGGTGACGGTATTCGTGATAACCATAAGTTTGATGTTAAAGAATTCACCATTAAAGGTCAGCTTAATTTAACCGACCGCCAAACCTTGATTGGTAAGGTTGGTTATTACGAAGAAGATTCAAATATTTCTGAAACAGGATTAGGCGAAATTGATTACGCACGCGACAAATTTCAAGCACCTTCTGGCAAAAATGATACCTTTAAGCAGAAACGACAATCTGCACAATTACAACATATTTTTCAATTTGACAATACCACTAAGCTTTCTACACAAGCCTATTATGTAGATACCTATCGTGCGTCATTCCGCCAAACAGATGCGCCTGGTGGTTTTGATGATGCTGGTAACAACTCAACAGGTATTACAGAATTAGAGCGTTGTCCTCCAGGTTTAAATGCCGCGACTGAAGCAAATGCAGAGCAGTGTGGTGGCCGTCATCGTCCACGTAGTTATCAATACTTTGGTTTTGAACCACGTTTAGATTTTCAACATAACTTATTTGGCTTAAAAAGTGATGCAGTGGTGGGCTTTAGATACCATCAAGAAGACATTAAACGTCGTCAGTTCCGTGGCAATGACTCTCGTGCGCAAAGCTTATCTTTCTTAAAAGGAAATGCTGAGCGAGCAGGTGTTCCTAGCTCAGTTGCGGATTTCCGTGAAGATATTCGCATTAAAGCAGAGACAACCTCTTACTACGGGCAAAACACTTTTTATGCAGGTGAATGGTCATTCACACCAGGCCTGCGTATTGAAAGAGTGAGTTTAGATACAACCATCTTGCAATCAGGTGGCGGTGCTGGCTTTGGCGAATTAAGAAACACAGAAACGGAGGCGCTACCTGGGTTTGGTGTAGCATGGAATGGTATTGCAAATACTACTGTGTTTGGTGGCGTGCATAAAGGGTTTGCACCACCGCGGCCTGATCGTGATATCAGCGGTTTTGGTATTGATAGAACTAGACCAGAACTGAGCGTTAACTATGAAGTAGGAGTACGTTCAAATTATTTTAAAGGCGTTCATTTCGAGTCTACATTATTTCACACACAAGTAGACGATATTGTGATTAATAACGGCGCAGGTAACTTCATTAACGGTGGCGAGTCTGAGCAATCTGGCTTGGAGTTTGCTGGTCGTGTAGATTTCGGCACTATTTTTGATACAGCACATAATATTTACTTGCAAGGTTCATACACCAACGTATTCACCGCGAAATTTAAAAAAGATGGCCTAGAAGCCACAGATGGTATTGTGGATGGTGACCGCCTGCCCTATGCACCCAAACATATCGCATCTTTAAGTATTGGGTATCAACATCCTGTAGGTTTTGATGCGCGTGTTGGCGTAGATTACGTCAGTCGTCAGCAAGTGGACACTTTTGCGCGCGCACTTCCACCATTGGATGCCGCATTATCTGGTTTAGCGGGTGATATTCCTGCTTACACTTTGTTAAATGCTTCAGCTAACTTCCGTCCTGTAGGTTCTAAAGCGAGTTATTTCTTAAGTGGTTTTAACTTAGCAGACCGTGAGTACTTAGCTAGTCGCGTAGACGGTATGGCAGTTGGCCGTGGCCGTCAAGTGGTTGCAGGTATACGTTACGACTTTTAATCAATAGTTGTTTAATTAAGTATGTGTCTGTTAAAAACAGTTAAGTTTATGAGGGTTTTGGCAATGCATATTGAATCACTGCATGTTTAATTAAAAGATATAAATAAAAAAGCCGTTAAGTGCATACTTATCGGCTTTTTTATAACTTACTTTTCAATACACGATACATTCTAAAACACCTTAACAATATGCCTAAAGCATTATTATGCAATCCTCATTAGCAAAGTCGCCAAGTTTCTCATTTTTTATTGTTCGCCGCGCGCGCTCTGCGCAAGGCTTTTGCATCTGCAATTAGCGGGCGATAAATCTCTACTCGATCTAAATGCCTAACTAGCTCATCTAACTTCACCACTTTGCCAAAAATGCCAATTTTATTGGTGTTCAAATTAATTTCTGGAAACTTTGTTAATATGCCGCTCATTGCAATTGCTTGCTCTGCAGTTGCGCCAGCAGGCATGTTAACTTGCATGATGAGTTGCTGGTTTGGTAGCGCGTAAGCAACCTCTACTAAAATCTCGTTGTCTTGTATCACTAGTTTTGCATGCTAGTTTATTTTTTATACACCACATCCGCGCGCGCTACAAAACCGTCTACAAACGTATTGGCAATATGGCTAAACACAGGTGAAATAATTTTTTCTAAAAAACTATTAGCAAATTCATACTTCAGCATAAATTCAATTTTGCAGGCTTCATCACTCAATTCAATAAATTTCCATACGCCTTCTAAATGTTTAAAAGGCCCATTTTTAAGCTGAATATCCATTTGGTTCGGATACGTTTTATGGTTTTCTGTGGTAAATTTTTGACGCAAACCGTGGTAAGCGATATGCAAAGTTGCCACCGTAGATGCATCATCTTGGCTGATTAAATCGACCCCACCGCACCAGGGTAAAAATTCAGGATATTTTTTTACGTCATCCACCAAGGCAAACATTTGCGCTGCCGTGTGATTGATAAGTACCGTTTTATTGACTTGTGCCATGTTTAATTTTAATGATATTTATTTTAATGATATTTATTTTAAAAAGTTTTGATTGAATAAGGGTTTATATGAAATGTGTCTGTAAAAAACCGTTAAGTTTTTTACTCAAAAACAGCAAAACCGTTAAGTTTTTACGCTACTTTTTACACAACCAAAAATACATAACTGAAGCTAGCAATGAAATTTTAAACGCACGATTGAACTAGAGTAAAATACTATTTTAAGCTAAACACACCAAAAACATAAGTTTTATGAGCATTGCACAAAACAAAAAAGCATTTTTTGACTACTTTATAGAAGATAAATACGAAGCGGGCATTGTGTTAGAAGGCTGGGAAGTGAAAGCCATACGCGATAACCGTATTAATTTAAAAGAAGCCTACGTCATTATTCAGCGCGGAGAAATCTACCTCATCGGTTGCCACGTCACACCTTTAGGCGCGGCATCCACCCATGTGCGCCCAGACGCTATTCGCACGCGTAAGTTATTGTTACATAACGAAGAAATCGTTAAACTCATCGCTAAAGTAGAGCGCTCTGGCTACACCATTGTGCCGCTTGATATGCACTTTTCAAAAGGGCGCATTAAAATCAATATTGGCTTAGCCAAAGGTAAAAAACAACACGACAAACGCGACACAGAAAAAGAGCGCGATTGGGAACGTGAAAAAGGCCGCATCATGCGCGCGCATAATAAATAATTCCCCCCAAATGACGCTAAAGACTAAAAAAATATGGATATTCAACAATACATAAATAACGTCAGTCAGTTACACGCAAGCGGTAAAGCCACAGAGCACAGCTACAGGGGTGATTTACAGCGCATGTTAAAAGCCATGCTTACCAATGTAGAAGTGACCAACGAGCCTAAGCGCATTGAGTGTGGAGCACCAGATTACATACTCACTCGTAGAGATATACCCGTTGGCTATATTGAAGCTAAAGACGTAGGTGCAGAGCTAGGCAGTAAACTTTATAAAGAGCAGTTTGACCGTTACAAAGTCGCGCTAGATAACCTCATTATTACTGATTACCTACAATTCCATTTCTATAAACAAGGTGTACTACTTGATAGCGTTGCAATAGGTGAGGTAAGTAACGGCAAAGTTTTTGCTAATCCTGACCAATTTGAACGCTTTACCGCGCTTATTCAAAACTTTGCCATAGTCGTTACGCAAAGCATTAAGTCACCCACCAAGCTTGCAC
>JBDNJL010000102.1:0-11924 GCA_041687795.1 Methylotenera sp.
GTTGTAATCATATAAAAATTAACGGATATTTCTTATAATACTTATTAATAGTAAGAAACCTAGAAACCTTATACGTTCATCAACGTCAGAAAGTTGTAGCACATTATGCCCTTAATAATTTTAGTACTTATAATCGCGTTTCCAATTGCAGAAATTTGGATTTTAATACATCTTGCCGATGAATATGGCTGGTGGGTGCTATTATATTTAGTCGTAGTCACTATGCTTGGCTTACAATTAATTCGTGAGGAAAAGTTATTATTTTCTGGACGTATGATGCAAAGCCTAATGCAAGGTGGTAACCCTGTAAAAGCTGTATTTGGTAGCGCGCGAAATATTATTGCAGGTGTATTATTGGTTATTCCAGGTGCGATAACGGACATTATTGCAATTATCTTATTGTTGATTCCCGTGAAGAACAATAAAACGACTAGCGATAAGTTTACTAATAAACCCGCAGCAAACGACGACGTGATCGAAGGTGAATTTAAGCGCGAAGATTAATTGAGGTAATACAAACATTAAGGTCTACGCTACTTAGTTGACTATTTTTTAAACAGTAATTCTAAAAAACCACTTTCAAAGAACATTTCGTATGACATATCAAATTACCATTCAGCCCAGCGGCAATCAATATACTGGTAAAGCTTATGATACCGTGTTGGAGTCTGCCATAGCGGCAGGTTTTAATATTCCATATGGCTGTAAAAATGGCGGATGTGGAAGCTGCAAAGGCAAAGTGCTAAGCGGCCAAGTAGATTACGGTGATTATGCGCAAGGCGCATTAACAGAGGCTGATAAATTAGCGGGCAGTGCTTTATTTTGTTGCGCAAGACCATTATCAGATTTAGTGATTGAATGTCGCGAGCTAGATTCTAGCATGGCAGTGCCGCGGATTATTCCTGCGCGGGTAGAGCGCAAAGAACAGCTTTCACATGATGTAATGGCGCTGTATTTAAAGTTGCCAAGTAGTGAGCACTTACAATTTAAAGCGGGTCAATATATAGAATTTTTGCTCAAAGATGGCAATCGCCGTGCGTTTTCACTGGCTAATCCGCCGCACGAAGATAATATTTTAGAGCTACATTTACGTTTAATACCAAGTGGCCAATTTACAGAATATGTATTTAAAGAGATGCCAGATAAAGCCATCATGCGCATTGAAGCGCCTCTAGGTAGTTTTTACCTGCGAGAAGATTCAGAAAAGCCGATGATTATGATTGCAGGTGGCACAGGTTTTGCGCCGATAAAAAGCATCATTGAATACATGTTACATGCCAATATTCAACGCAAAATATACCTGTATTGGGGCGCGCGCGCTTTGGCAGATTTGTACATGCCAGCTTTGCCAACGCAGTGGGCTGCTGTGAATGCGCATATTGAGTTTATTCCCGTGCTTTCAGATGCTGTCCCCGAAGACGATTGGACTGGGCGCAAAGGTTTTGTTCATCAAGCGGTGCTGGATGACTTTGCAAAAAATGCGATGGGCGATGTAAGAGATTATGAAGTGTATTGTTGCGGCGCACCTGCGATGGTAGAAGTTGCGCATAATTGTTTTGTTACGGCAGGTTTACCTAACGACGCGTTTTATTCTGACGCATTTAGTTATGCAAAGCCGACGTCAATTGCAGTTTAAAATTTAACGGTTTTACTCTTTAATATTTAAAAACTGAACGCTTTAGTCTTTTAAACGTAAAAAACTTAACCGATTTTTACAGACACATTTTCAAGAGTTTTTAAAACCGTAACTTATCAACTATTTAAACAAAAAACCTTTTTTTTGTTTTTCAGTAGCAATGGTTTCTAGTAGTTTCGAGAGCTTTATTTCTTCATTCGCATCACGAATTAAATCGTGTGCGCGTTTTGTGGCAAGCTCTGCAGTTGCAAAATCACCTTCTGCTAACGCATGCATTCCTTCAAGTAGCGCTTCATTACTCGCTATTAAACGCTGCGATTCTTTTTTACTACGTTTGGTTGCTGGCAAGCGCCTTAAAAAAAGTACTAATCTTAAAGCGTAATGCAACAGTAAAAACCCAATGACAATCAGCACTAATAGAAAGTTGAATGAAAATTGTACGCGATATGGTGAGCGCACAATTAGCACGTAACCTTGATTGTTACTAGCCAGCCACACTGCGCCAACGAGTAATAAAAACATCAAAACCCACCAAAATAACTTACGCCTCATCAGTTTTGCTCTAAGCTTAATTTGTAGCGATTTATCGTAGCGATGCTTTCATTTAAATCTGGTAATTCAATGTTAATATTTTTGGAAGAAACCTTATCCAGCAGCTTTGCAACGCGAATCGTATTGGGGTGTTTTGTGTCAAAATATCGATTAAGCCAATTATTGACAGTTTTAATATCAGCGCGATAAGTCGCTTCATCATGCTGCAAAAGAGAAATTCTCGCTGTAAGTAGGCGCAGTTTAAAGTTTTCACGCAAGTAAAAAGCCTGGTCTTTGCCGAGTAAGGGCGGCTCAGGTTTATCAATGCGATCCACCGTCACCAGGCTTTTAATATCGTGCCAAACATCGTTGCCAAATTTTTGCAAATTGCTCAGTTGGCTATTATTTTTTGTTTCCGGTTTCAAGCTGCTATTGTTGCTAGCTTCTGCGTTTAAAGTCGGTTGGCGTTCGCTAATTAGTGGCAAGGCGTCGGCTAAGTCAGCAATTTCATTTAGATCTGCGCTTAACCCAATTAAATCGACTTGAGGAAATTTTTGCAATCTTTCAATTTCTAAAGAAAAAACTTCACGTAATTGAGTGGCGCGTGGTAAATCAAGTGGCTGTAAGCGCTTATCCGCTGCTTGTAGCGCTAATAATGCGGCTTTTACATTGCCAGCAAGTTGCAATTGTTGATTGGCTACCGTGATTAATTGCTCAACCTCGGCTAACGCAGTCGCCTCGCGATTTTCTGCCAGTTGATCGTAAAGCGTTTGCAGTACTTCTTGTTGGTCGCGAGATTCGTTCAGCTTTTGCTCTAAAATCACCGTACGCGCATTGGCTTGCATACTGCGTTCTTCCGCTTGTTTTGCCAGTGCCAAACTTTGTTGATTGAGTGCTTGATACCTTTCTAATTTTTGACTAAGTATTTTTTCAACTTCATTAAATTTATGCCGCGTGTTGAGCCACTGCCAAGCAAGCGTAAATAAAGCTAGTAATACTAATAACAGCGCTGTTTTAGCAAATAAAGAAGGTTTTCGAACGCAGCTTTCTCGGCTTTCTGTTTGCATATTTGATGATTCATTATTCATAATTAAGATAATGCGGTATGAATTGGGCCTTGTAAACAAGCTTCTAAGCAAGCGAGCATCGCGGCATCACCGGGCGCATCTGCAATATGAATTTGTAAATGAGTCGCTAATGCCTTAGCTTCTTCTGCAATGCGTGCATGGTTAACGCAAATTTTAATGTTGTATAACCATTCGTTATCAGCATGGTTAGTCATTTGTAGCAAATAACGCATTGCTTCGCTACTGGTGACTACTATCGCATGGCATTGTCCGTTGCGCCATAATTCTTCAAGCATTACACAATTAGTTTGTGGATTAACGCGTTGATAACACTCAGCAAAAGTCACATTCGCGCCGCGAGAAGTTAAGGTGTCAGCCAATACTTCACGACCACCAATGCCGCGAAAAATCATAACTTTTTTGCCTTGCATAGCATACATTTCAGGCAAGCTAAGTAGTGATTCACTATCAAACCTATTGTTTGGAATTAAGACATTTGAAATACCATAAGCTAAGAGCTCAGATGCAGTCACAGGGCCAATGGCTGAAAATTTTAAGCATGGAGGTAGCGCAGGATATTGCTTTAGCACACGCGGCATGCCGTTTTTTACGGCGTTACTACTGATAAAAACCGCCCAGTCATAGCTTGTGATGTTTTTAATCGCGGTATCAAACGCGCTGTAATCTTGTAGCGGCAAAATATCAATGAGTGGAAAGCTAATAGTCTTACCGCCTTGCTCATTAATTAAAGTGCTTAATTTACCCGCTTGCGCAAGTGGCCGTGTGACGACAATACCAGCACCTTTTAAACGCAAATTTTGAGTCTTTAGCATAATATTATGGAGTAATTAATTTAGCATCGCTAAAATTTTGTCTGCGCCTTTAGCGCGTAGTTGGCTTGCTAAAGAGTTGCCTAGCGCGTCTGCTGCGGAGCCTTTGCCTTGTGCACTTTCAACTAGTATGTGTTTGCCATCTACGCTCGCCACAAACCCAGTAATGTTGATAGTATCTGCATCCCAAGTTGCATACGCACCTAACGGCACAGTGCAACTGCCAGCAAGTGCACGACTAAAAGCACGTTCTGCCTCTACACAGACCTGTGTTTGCTTGTGGTTTAGCGGTGCTAAAATACTTAGTAAATCTGTACGATGACTACAAATCTCAATGCCTAACGCACCTTGCCCGACAGCTGGAATGCTATGTTCTGGCGAGATAACACTGCGAATTCGCGCGCTTAAACCGAGCCGTATTAAACCTGCAGCGGCAAGAATAATGGCTGCATATTGACCTTCATCTAGCTTGCGCAAACGCGTTTGTAAATTACCGCGTAAAGACTCAATTTTAAGATGCGAGAAACGGGCGTGTAATTGGCTTTGGCGGCGCAAGCTAGAAGTGCCAACGATACTGCCGACAGGTAAATCTTCTAATGAGGCAAAGTCGTTTGATACAAATGCATCACGCGGGTCTTCACGCTCGCCTGTAGCAACTAGCAAAAAGCCAGCTGGCAGGTTCATCGGTACGTCTTTCATGCTATGAACAGCCAAATCTGCGCGACCATCTTCTAAGGCGGTTTCTAGCTCTTTTACAAATAGACCTTTGCCACCTACTTTTGCGAGAGGCGTGTCTAAAATTTGGTCACCAGTGGTAGTCATGCCTAAAATTTGTACATCGCAACTTGGGTACAAAGCTTGCAAACGCTCTAGTATGTGTTTGGCTTGCCACATGGCAAGCGCACTTTCACGCGAGGCAATTACGAGCTTTTTAGGGGAGTTCATATCCATTGTTTTGACCGTTGAATTAAGCTTAGTGCTTATTTTATCACATGCAAATGAGTACACTTGTGTAGCATATGATGAACCAATCTAAAATGAAAAAGTGTTTGTGAAAAACCGTTAAGTTGGGTTAAGCTCGATTTTTAAGTTTTAAAATTAGGTATAAGCCTATTTTATAAACGCAAAATTCAGAGTTTCATTTGGGTAAATTTTGCGTTGAATAAGGAGATGGAAATGCAACAATTAGATATTTTTATGCAGTCTTTGAATGAGTTCTTGGTGCAATTAATGAGCTTTGTACCTAAGCTACTCGCAGTGATTGTAATTTTAATTTTTGGTTGGTTAATGGCTAAATTAGCCAAACTTGCAATTAAGCGCTTATTAGATTTAACGAATTTTGATAAATTTGCGCAAAGATCAGGCTTGGAATCTTATATTAATCAAGGTGATTTAAGCATTAGCCTAAGTGGCATTATCAGCCAAGTGGTCTATTGGTTGGTGATTACGGTATTTGTTATTTCGGGTGCAAATACGCTAGGGCTCAGTGAAGTAGCTGCGTTATTGCAACAGTTTGCTAATTACCTACCACACATTATTGTGGCGATTATTGTATTGATTTTTGGTACGTTGCTTGCAAGATTTGTCAATAGATTAGTGTTTGCTTGGCTACATAGTATTAAATCGCCAGCTGCACTTGCTATTAGTACTTCAGCTGAATACGGTGTGCAGATTTTGGCGTTATTTGTTGCGTTAGAGCAATTAGGTATTGGTACACAGTTACTACATTCGCTATTTGTGATTATTGTTGGTGCAATATTTTTAGCGTTGGCACTAGCTTTTGGCTTAGGCGGAAGAGAGTGGGCTACTAAAATAATTGCAGAACTTGATGCAAAGCGAGACAAAAAGAATTAAACGCTAAAAACCTGCTAGATATGGCGAATTAAATGCTGCTGCCTACGACTCACCGTTACCGTTTCGGAAATGCCTCTAAGCAACGCAACCCATCTTTTTTCGCATTTAGTCTCTGCGCCTTTATTCTCAGCGCTTTCTAATTCAACAAGGTCTTTTTCAATATAGCGTTTCTCATACCCAATAATATAAGCACTGGCCACTAAACAATTGCGATGCAAACGTATAAATATTTGGTTAAATTCTTGCTCTAAGTGCGTGAGTGACTCCTCTAGTAAATACTCACGATTGGCAGTGCGCACAGTAATGTATTTAAGCTCAGCACGCAGATAAATAATGTCAGCAATGGGCACTACTAATACCCGCCCACGCTCAGTGATACTTAAGTGCGTCTTTTGTGAGCTCAATGCTTTCAAAGCTTCAAGCTGTTTGGGTTGCAGCGCGCGGGCTTTGTTAATGGCCGATTGAAGCCGCTCTAGCCGAACGGGTTTCAGTACATAATCTACCGCGCTTATGTCAAATGCTTGAATGGCGTAGTTGTCGTAAGCGGTAGTAAAAATAATGGCGGGCGGCTTGGGTAGTTTTTGTAAATGATGCGCGGCTTCAATACCATCAACCACGGGCATACGAATATCCAACAATATAATGTCTGGTTCATGTTCGTTTGCAAGCAAGAGCGCTTCTTGACCGTTTTTAGCTTCAGCCACAACGACTATATCAGGGATATCGCCTAATAAATCACGCAAACGGTTACGCGCTGGTGTTTCGTCATCTGCAATTATTAGTTTTAATGGACTGTTAGAAATCATCATTTGAGTGTATGCGGCAAGGTAATAAGTACTTGGTATAAACCATCTTTTTGCTTACTTTTGAGAGAGGCTTCAAGGTCAAAGTGCAAGGTTAAACGTTCTTTAATATTTTTTAGCGCCATTTTATTGCCGGTTTGATGGCTATTTTTAGCGTTAAACGGGTTTGTCAGCACAATATGCACTTCATTGCCCTTGGTGTAAATGTGTATCACTACATTGCCGCCATTTGGCAGAGGCTCAATGCCGTGATAAACCGCGTTTTCTAGTAAAGGCTGCAATACCAATGGAGGAATTAGTGCATCTGGTGGCATGTCATCAATTTGCCATTGAATATTGAGTCGTTCTCCTAAGCGTAGTTTTTCTAATGCTAAATATTGGCGACAAAGTGAAATTTCTTTTGCAAGCGGAACTAAGTCGCGATTATCTGCCATGAGCACTCTAAATAAATCTGCCATGTCTTCTAGCGCAGTTTCAGCTTGCTTTGGTTGGCTGCGAATAAGGGAGAGTACTGCGTTAATACTGTTAAACAAAAAGTGTGGGCGGATGCGTGCTTGAAGTGCTTGTAATCTAGCCTCCACAATTGCTGGTGAATATGCACGAAAATGTAAGTTAAAGTAATACAACGTAATAGCTGAAATAACCCATACTAAAAACAACAAACGTAGACGAGTTGGTAAATTAGTAAAAATAAATAATTGCGAAAACGCGCTGTGTAAAGTGCTACCAGTAATAGCCACCGTAATAAAAATAGCGATCAATCCTTGCCAGTAGTTGAGTTTTGCAAGTAGCGGGTAGCAGATATACAGCAACAATAAGCTGAGCAAGAGAATTGGCTGAGCAACTGTAGAAATTGCCATAATCGTTTCTAAAAATTCGCTAGAATTAGTGCTAAGCAACATTGCTGCTAGTGCTAGCAACCCGTTTACAATTAACAAAATGCGTAAATTAACGCCTAAATTTTTAAAATTAGGTAAGCGACTAGACTTTCTCATACATATTTTTCATGTTGATCAATTTGTATTCAATGTAAATTATGTGTCTGTGAAAAACGGTTAAGTTGCACCGTAAAGTTGCTGTTTTAGTCTATAATTATCTTATAAGTATATTATTATTAAACAATATTTGCTGTATTAATAATTGGTCAATCGTAATAATAAAAGAATCAATGGTTAAGAATGAAAAGTGAACAAGATGCAAAAAAATAATCCCCCTGCTTCATCAAGCGGCTCATTAGCTAATAAAGTATCAAGCTGGTCTGGCCGTTTTAATGAGCCTGTGGCGGAGCTGGTTAAAAAATATACCGCTTCAGTGGGCTTTGATCAACGCTTAGCCACGTTTGATATTCAAGGTTCACTCGCACATGCGCATATGTTAGGCGCACAAAACATTATTGGTATTGACGATGTAAAGGCAATTGAAGCAGGCTTAAACGAAATCTTACAAGAAATTCAAGCAGGAGAATTTGAGTGGCTATTAGAGCTAGAAGATGTACATTTAAATATTGAAAAACGCCTCACTGATAAAATTGGCGATGCAGGTAAGCGCTTACACACAGGCCGTAGCCGTAACGACCAAGTGGCAACTGACGTGCGCCTTTGGTTGCGCGGCATTACAGATGACACAATTCTAGGTATTGCTAAACTACAAACCAGTCTATTAGATTTAGCAGAAACGCATTTTGATACTGTATTGCCAGGCTTTACGCATTTGCAAGTGGCGCAACCTGTCACGTTTGGCCACCATTTAATGGCCTATTTTGAAATGTTGCAGCGTGATAAAGCCCGTTTTGTTGATTGCAGAAAACGCATCAATCGTATGCCATTAGGTGCGGCCGCGCTTGCAGGTACTAGCTACCCAATTAATCGTGAAATGGTGGCAGAGTTATTAGGTTTTGATGGCGTATGTGAAAACTCGCTTGACGCGGTTTCTGACCGTGATTTTTCCATTGAATTTACGTTTTCAGCATCGTTAGTCATGATGCATTTGTCAAGATTATCTGAAGAGTTGATTTTATGGAGCTCGCCAAGATTCGCTTTTATTGATATTGCTGATCGTTTTTGTACTGGCTCATCTATTATGCCGCAAAAGAAAAACCCAGATGTGCCAGAGCTAGTTCGTGGTAAAACAGGCCGCGTCTATGGCCATTTAACAGCGCTACTCACCTTAATGAAAGGCCAGCCACTCGCATACAATAAAGATAATCAAGAAGATAAAGAGCCGCTATTTGATACTGCAGATACTTTACTGATGACACTAGAGATATACGCAGACATGATGCGCGGCATGAGTGTAAATAAAGAAAATATGCGCCAAGCGGCAAGTGAGGGTTATGCTACCGCTACAGATTTAGCTGATTATTTAGTGAAAAAAGGCATGCCGTTCAGAGATGCGCATGAAGTTGTAGCCCTGGTTGTGCGCTATGCAGTAGATAAGAAAGTAGATTTAAGTGATTTAAATTTACAGGCTTTGCAAACCTTCGCGCCCGAGATTAGCCAAGACGTTTATGAAGTTTTAACATTAGAAGGCTCGCTAAAAAGCCGTAACCACATAGGCGGTACAGCGCCAGCACAAGTTAAAGCAGCTATTAATCGCGCTAGAAGTTTTTTTGGCGCAAATATTTAAGGACTAATCTATAGTTGATTATGATGCGCTAGCTGGTTTTAATCACGCCAAATTAGTATATTTATACTTATTTTCTGCTTTGCGTAAGCGTCGTCTTTACTGGGCGGATAAGGTCTTAAAGCTAGGTTCTTAGCCTCTAAATAGTGACTCACGGGTTACCGTGATAAAGAGCGCTTGTGCTTTACGGCGTCATGACTCTAAGCAATTGTGCGGTTGACGATAATGTTAAAAATATCTAAAAATAAGCTATTCACTTAGGCTAGTTTAAAAATATCTCGAGCAATTCATTTAAAAACCGTTGACCTAATAAAGTAGGTTTTATGTGTCCGTCAAAAACCGTTAACAATTGCTTGTCTTGAGCGTTTTTAATAGCGCTCTCTAAGTTTTGAATCGGTAAACCAGTGCGTTGCTGAAACAAACTGATGGGCACGCCATTGGTTAAACGTAGCGCGTTCATCATAAATTCAAAGCCCAAATCATTGCGAGAAATTACCCATTCACGGTTTTGTAAGTCTGCCTCTGCAATAGGCTTCCCCGCTTGTTCCATATAAGCTTTTGGATGTTTTGGTCTAACTTCACGGGTAATTTTATCGTGATAACTTAGTTTACTGTGTGCACCTGCACCTATGCCTAAATAGTCACCAAATTGCCAATAATTCAAATTATGTTTTGCTTGTTTGCCTGCTTTTGCAAAAGCTGAAGTTTCATAATGCTCATAGCCATGTTCTGCCAATAAATTTTCAATCGCAATTTGCATGTCAGCACTAATATCGTCGTCTGGCAAGCTAGGCGGCGTGCGGTGAAAAGGCGTGTTAGGTTCTAAGGTTAAGTGGTAAAACGATAAATGCGCGGGGTTTAATTGCACCGCAGTTTTAGCATCTTGCAAGGCATCTGCAAAGGACTGGTTTGGCAAGGCATACATTACATCACAGTTCACTTGCTCAAAAATATTGAGTGCAAGTTGCACGGCATCATATGCTTGCTGGCTATTATGAATCCGCCCTAGCGCTTTTAAATAACCATCGTTAAAGCTTTGAATGCCGAGTGATAAACGATTGATACCAGCTTGTTTGTAGCCAACAAAATGTGCGCTATCCACCGTGCCAGGGTTAGCCTCTAATGTGACTTCTGCATCAAACTCTAACGGTGTGAGCATGCGAACATGGCTCAAAACGCGGTCTATACTTTCTGGCTTAAATAAACTTGGCGTGCCGCCTCCAAAAAACACGCTTTTAATTTTTCGCCCCCATACTTTTGGGGTAGCCATTTCTAAGTCAGCTATTAGTGCATCAACATATTCACGTTCAGGAATATCACCGTTTTGATGACGGCTTTCATGTGAGTTAAAGTCGCAATATGGACACTTTTTAACGCACCATGGAATGTGGATGTATAGTGAGAGCGGCGGGGGATTTGTCAAGCCAGAAACGGTTAAATCACCCGCCAGTGGCGCAATGCGGTTGATTGGCTTTTGCGCAGTATTTGGGTTAAAGCTAGGGGTGGCTTTAATTTCAATGATTTTTTTGATAAGGATTCACCAAGTTGTCCACGAGTTGATGCAAAACATCGCGCATTTGCGCCTCGCTCACTTCCATTAAAAGACCGTCTTCAAGTGCATCTTGTGCGATTTGTTTAAGTTCTCCCAAGTTTTCTTGCATGACTTTAATTTTTTCGGTACAGGCAACAATGCTTCCATCGTCTCTTAGCCAAATAATTGAATTTTTAGGTTTCATTAAAATTGTAATATTAGAAAAACGTAATTTTAGCTTAATTGTATTTTTTGCAACAATTGTTGCAAAGCCTGCCCGCGGTGACTCATGAGATTTTTAGTGTTTAAAGGCAATTCTGCGGCGGTTCTACCCGAGGCCACATCCAAAAACAATGGATCATAACCAAACCCACCTTCACCACGTGGCGTAATTAAAATCTCTCCGCGCCAAATGCCTTCGGCGATGATTGGTTGCGGATCGGTTGCGTATTTTACCAGTACCAGCACGCAGTAGTAATATGCTTTACGATTTGTGTGCTTGGCTAAAGCAGAAAGTAGCTTTACATTATTCGCCCTATCTGATTTTTTATCGGTTTCGTGCTCACAAGCATAGCGGGCAGAATACACGCCTGGCAAACCAGCTAGCACCTCTATGCACAAGCCAGAATCGTCTGCTAACGCAGGCAAGCCAGATTGCAAACTTGCATGGCGCGCTTTGGCAAGAGCATTTTCTATAAAAGTGCAGTGTGGTTCGGGCGCTTCACTAATATTGAGCTCCGCTTGAGTAACAACGTTAATGTTCGCTATTTTTAGTATGGCTTGAATTTCTTTAAGCTTGCCGTGATTGTTGCTCGCGAGTACGAGTTGTTGCATGTGAGACCTTAAATTATTTAACTTGCAGTGCGGCACTTTGTTTTATCATAAGCTCACAAATGCCTTTACCTGCCAAATCTAGCATCGCATTCATGGCATCACGTTTAAATGGCTCACCTTCGGCAGTGCCTTGAATCTCAACAAAGCCACCGTCTGCGGTCATCACTACGTTCATATCAGTATCGCAATCAGAGTCTTCAATGTAGTCTAGATCTA
>JBDNJL010000103.1:0-23202 GCA_041687795.1 Methylotenera sp.
TGATCGCTATTGGTGCTAATGAGTTTTAAATTATTATTACTTAATACCATGCGGATTCCTCGATATTTTTCATTAGATAAAATAGATGCTCGCTGCATAGCCAATAAAACACCTAATCTACCTGTAGTGAATGTGTTTTGATGGCCAGCTGGAATAACACGGTTGTAATCTGGAAATTTACCATCAATGACTTTTGAAATGAGCTTAAATTGACCAAAGCTAAAGTTTGCTTGTGCGCCAGTGATTTCTACAGCGACATCTTCCTCACTGTCATCGAGTAATTTAATTAATTCGATAACGGTTTTACGCGGCAATATCACTTCTTGCTTTTCATAACTTTGTTTAAGTTGTGTAGAAGTAAAACTTAAACGATGACCATCTGTACCAACAATATTTAAACGGTCGCCAGAAACTTCAAACAATAAACCATTGAGATAATACCTAATATCTTGCTGTGCCATAGCAAACTCAACTTGCTTTAATAAACTCTTAAGCTCTCGTTGTGGCAAGGTGACTAGCGTGTTTTCGCCTTGCGCTTTACTCATGACTGGATAATCAGCCGCTGGTAAGGTTTGTAGGTTAAAGCGGCTTTTACCAGCCTTTAAAGTGACCCGGCTATCGGTTGTGGCTAGATTAATATTCGAATCATCTGGTAATGATCTGCAAATATCTAATAATTTTTTTGCTGATATTGTTGTAGAAAACTCACCGCCTGCTGCGTTATCTATTGCCAAAGAAATTTGCATTTCTAAATCTGTGGCCGTTAGGTAAATTTTGTCTTGTTTTGCCTCCAGTAATAAATTAGATAAAATTGGTAGTGTGTGTCTTTTTTCAACAATGCTTGAAACAGCAATCAATGGTTTAAGTAAGACTTCACGGCTGATTTGTATATTCATTTTATAACCTAAATAATATATATAAAAATAATAACAATAGTAATGTTGCTAATTTTTGTGGATAACACTGTATTTTTTAATTAAATCAATTACTTAAATACTTAAAAAACTTATTTATAACGCAAGATTCTACTGTGGGTGAATTGTTGATTAAATTTCAATATTTACTTAATCGCAACCTTTTACTATATTGCTACACAACTTATCCACAAACTTTAAAAAACTTAATGCTTTTTTACAGACACATTTTAATCTCTGATCACTTGTATTAAAAAACCAATATCACGCGCAACGGTAGTTTCGTTTTGTCTTAACGAATCAATTTCATCGCAAGCATGCATAACCGTTGTGTGGTGTCTGCCGCCAAACGCTTCACCAATCTCTGGAAAGCTATGGTTGGTTAGCTCACGCGATAATGCCATGGCTATTTGACGCGGCCTTGCAAAGTTACGTGTACGTTTTTTGCTATACATTTCAGCGACTTTAATTTTGTAATAATCCGCCACGGTTTTTTGTATATTTTCCATGGTGATTTGCCGCCCGTGCACCGCTATTAAATCACGTAATGCATCTTTTGCTAAATTTACATCTATGGCATGGCCAGTAAATTTAGCCATTGCGATAATTCTGTTTAAAGCGCCTTCAAGCTCACGTACGTTAGAGCGTACTTGTTTGGCAATAAAAAACGCGACTTCTTCAGGCAAGTTTAAATTAACAGCCTCTGCTTTTTTAAGCAAAATTGCTACACGCATTTCAAGTTCTGGTGGTTCTACTGCAACGGTCAAACCCCAACTGAAGCGGGTTCTTAAGCGCTCATCCACGTCTGCAATTTCTTTTGGATAAGTATCACAAGTTATAACAATTTGTTTTTTTGCTTCAATTAGTGAGTTAAACGCATAAAAAAACTCTTCTTGCGTACGATTTTTTTTAGCAAAAAACTGAATATCGTCAATTAATAATAAATCTAAAGAGTGATATTGCCGTTTAAACTCGTCAAAAGCTTTATGTTCATAAGCTTTAACCACGTCAGATACATAACGCTCAGCATGTAAATAACGTACTTTTGCGTCAGGATTGTGTTTTTTTAGTTCGTTACCAATGGCTTGCAATAAATGTGTTTTGCCTAAGCCTACACCACCATAAATAAATAATGGGTTGTAGGCTGTTCCAGGGTTTTCTGCCACTTGCAAAGCTGCTGCTCGGGCTAATTGGTTGGCGCGGCCAGTGACATAATTATCAAAGTTAAAACTAGTATTTAAACCAGAAAATATAACGTTTGAAGTAACGTCAGTAGCACGTTTTTTGTGACTGTTAGTTGCTTTGTTTACAGAGTCGCCACCGTTTAATTGCACTTTAACTAACTCTTCATACGTTTTATCGCGACTTAAATTATTGCTGATTAGCATCGGTGTTGTAGTTTTAGATTCTGGCGCGGACAATACTAACTCAATTTTAATGTCCACTAAGGCTAACTCATGCGCGACTTGTTCTATTTTTTTAAGAAATCGTTCTTTCACCCACTGCATCACAAATCTGTTTGGCGCGAGCAGACGTAGTGAATTACCCTCAATTTCTATATGCAGAGGTTTAATCCAAGTATTAAATTGCTGCGCTGAAAGCTCTTGCTCAAAACGACTGAGACAAGTTGGCCAAAATTTTTCCATCGTGCGATGTTTACCTTGATATAAGGAATTGATTATTAGATTGTCACAGCTAATAATCACGCCAGTAATGCTATTTATTTATTGAAGTTTTAAAATACTTTTTAAACAGAGTTTTGCTTGAAAAAGCTGTATTATTATTTTTATATTTCGTTACATTCTAGCTCGTTTAAAGTAAGTTATCCACAGGAAAATTTAAAGATACCCCAATTTTTTTCGTACAAATGTGTTAAGTAAAGTTAGCTATAATTTGTAATTCGCTAAGCTATTTTATTAAAGCTAATTTAGTTGTTCAAAAGCTTGAATAACGCTAAATAAACATTGACAAAATAGGGCGTTATCGGGTTTAATAACTCCCTTTATAGCATAATGCTCGCTGGAGAAATACATGAAACGTACTTACCAACCATCAAAAACACGCCGCGCTCGCACACATGGCTTTTTAGTTCGCATGGCTACTAAAGGTGGTCGTGCTGTTATTGCAGCTCGCCGCGCTAAAGGTCGTAAACGTCTAGGTTTGTAATATTAAGGTCTGATCGCTTAAGTATAAGTATTCAGACTTTATATTTAAGCTTTAATAAGCGATAAGTAAAGATGGCATCGTTTAGTTTTGCTAAACAAGCCAAGTTAATTAAAACGGATGAATTTTCATCCGTTTTTAATTTCCGCAAACGTATTTCGGCTAAGCATTTAGTGATTCATTATCAACCCAATGTTTTGCAGCATCCGCGCCTAGGTTTGGTAGTGGGTAAAAAAATTGCTAAGTTAGCAGTCAGCAGAAACTATATGCGACGTGTGTTGCGTGAGTTTTTTAGATTGCATCAACATGAAATAAGTCATGCCGATGTCATTGTGCGCGTACAGAAAAAATTTAGTCCTATTGATTTTAGCCAAATCAATCAAGAGTTTGGTACACTCGTAGCTCAATTAAATCTCAAATTGAACGCTAAATTGAACGCTAAGTTAATTACGCCACAAAGCAATAATATACAAGTAGAAAGCATGCAATGAGTTTATTAAGCCGCATGTTTATCGCCTTAATTAAAGTGTATCAAACTTTATTGAGTCCGTTTTTTGGACAACAATGTCGTTTTTACCCAACTTGTTCCCACTATTCTATAGAAGCAATCACTAAGCATGGGGCTATTCTTGGCGCTTATTATACTGTTCGGCGTTTATTGCGTTGTCATCCTTGGCACGTGGGCGGGCATGATCCAATACCTTAATGCATTTTTTTAAATAAAACTTAACGGTTTTTTACAGACACATTTAAATTTTAATTACTTAATAAAGACAATCAATCACTACCATGGATACAAAACGCTTAATTCTGTTTGTTATTTTTTCAATGTCTATTTTAATGCTGTGGGAAGCTTGGCAACGCCAACATCAGCCAGCCCCAGAAACTATAGAATCACAAAGCGTTGACGGTGTGCCTCAGGTCGTAGGCGCAACAGGCACTGCTACTATAGCTAATAATGAGCAGCTACCATCAGAAAGCGGCTACAGGCTTACTAGCGCGCAACGTATTAGTGTAACGACTGATTTATATAAAGCTGATATTGATACGGCTGGTGGTGATTTACGTAAGCTTGTGTTGCTTAAGCACCGAGCCAATGATAGTAACGATGCTAATTTTGTACTAATGGACGACGCAGCTAAGCCTATGACTTATGTGGCTCAATCTGGCCTGATTGGTACAGACTTACCAACACACAAAGCAATTTTCACTACTACTGCTACAAGCTACCAAATGGTGGATGGTCAAGACACGCTTGATGTGCGTTTGAGCTACGTTGCAAACGGCGTGACTGTCGATAAAGTTTATACCTTTCATCGTGGCAAATACGAGATAGATGTGAATTATGAAATTAAAAATGACACAGCAAATACGTTAACGCCAGCCGTGTACTACCAAATTGTGCACGATAACGAATCTAACCAAGGTTCAGCGTTAATGCCAACGTTTACTGGCGGCGCTTACTATACAGAAGCTAGTAAGTTTAAAAAATTATCGTTTAAAGATATGGCAAAAGAGCCACTTAAAATTGAAAGTAAAGATGGCTGGGTTGGGTTATTACAACATTATTTTGTTACTGCTTGGATTCCTAAAGATGGTCTAGCACGTGAGTTTTACTCCAAAAAAATGAATGATGAAATCTTTTTAATGGGTACAAAAAGCAGCTTAAGCCCAATTGCTGTAGGCGCTAGTGCCACAATTCCAGCACGTTTATTCTCAGGCCCGCAATCACAGAAAGACTTAGCCTCAGCCGCACCAGGTTTAGAATATACGGTAGATTACGGATGGCTAACTATTGTGGCAACGCCACTATTTTGGTTGCTTTCAAAAATTCATGCTTTAGTGCAAAACTGGGGCGTGGCAATTATCTTACTTACTATTTTAATCAAAGCGGCGTTTTTTAAATTATCTGCCACAAGCTATCGGAGTATGGCGCAAATGCGCGAATTAGCCCCAAGATTGCAGTCTATGAAAGAAAAGTTTGGTGATGATCGCCAAAAAATGCAAGTGGCTATGATGGAGTTGTACAAAAAAGAAAAAATTAATCCATTGGGTGGTTGTTTGCCTATTTTGATCCAAATCCCCGTGTTTATTGCGCTATATTGGGTTCTATTAGGCTCTATTGAGTTACGTCATGCGCCGTTCTTTGGCTGGATTCATGACTTATCAGCCATTGATCCTTATTACATTTTGCCCTTGTTGATGGGCGCAACCATGATTATCCAAACAAGATTAAACCCTAAACCAACTGACCCAATCCAAGCCAAGGTAATGACTTGGATGCCAGTTATTTTTAGTGTGTTTTTCTTCTTTTTCCCTGCGGGCTTAGTGCTTTATTGGTTAGTAAATAATATTTTATCTATTGCTCAACAATGGTATATCAATAAAACAATTCATGCAGAAACACTAGCGAAAAAGCTAGGTACTAAAGCTATTAAATAGCATAAACGGGTTAAAATCATAGCGTGAACCACGCGCAAAACAACCAAGATACCATCGCTGCCATTGCCACCGCTTCAGGTGCTGGCGGCATTGGTATTGTGCGAGTTTCAGGCGCACTCTGTACTACAATTGCGACCGCAATATTAACGAGTTGCCCTACCTCCAGACATGCTGCGTATCTTGATTTTAAAGATGCAGATGGAAGCGTTATTGACCGTGGCATTGCGATTTTTTACCCCAATCCTCATTCTTATACTGGTGAAGACGTGCTTGAGTTACAAGCACATGGCGGCACAGCTTTGATGCAAATATTGCTTGCGCGGTGTATTGCGCTCGGCGCTCGGCAAGCAGAGCCTGGTGAGTTTACCCGCCGTGCGTATTTAAACGATAAATTGGATTTAGCCCAAGCAGAAGCTGTTGCTGATGTGATTAATGCTGCAACGTTTGAAGCTGCAAAAAGCGCGGTGCGTTCGCTCACGGGTGAGTTTTCACAACATATTAACGCTTTACTTTATAAACTGACAGAACTGCGGATGTTTGTAGAGGCGTGTTTGGACTTTCCTGAAGAGGAGATTGATTTCATCACACAAGGGCGCGTGGCAGAAAAGCTAAATCTAGTCACTTTGGAATTAGCCAGTATTTTTACAAAAGCTAAACAGGGCAGTTTACTGCGCGATGGCATTAATGTGGTTTTAATTGGCCAACCGAATGTTGGAAAATCTAGTTTGATGAATCAGCTCGCTGGTGAAGAAATTGCAATTGTCACTCCAATTGCTGGTACTACGCGAGATACAATAAAAAATTCGATTCAAATAAATGGCGTGCCTTTACATATTATTGATACAGCGGGTTTGCGCGAAACTGACGATGAAGTAGAAAAATTTGGTATTGCCCGAACTTGGGCGTCTCTAAAAACGGCTAACATCGCATTATTATTGGTGGATTCTACTCACGGCATTACCGAAACAGAAAAATCGATTCTAGCGCGGTTGCCGCAAGAAATTATCAAAATTTGGGTGCATAATAAAATAGATATCAGTAATGAGTCTGCAAAAATTACTCAAATTGAACAAACTATGCATATTTACCTTTCCGCAAAAAAAGGTCTTGGTTTAGATTTACTTAAAACGCATTTACTAAAACTAGCAGGTTATGAAAATAATGCCGAAGGTGTTTTTATGGCACGTGCTAGACATTTGGATGCTTTAACTAAGGTAGAGCATCATTTGATTTTTGCTGCATCACAAATAAAATCTGCTGAATTGGTTGCCGAAGAATTACGGTTAGCGCAAGTTTCCTTAGGCAGCATTACTGGCGAATTTACACCAGATGACCTGTTAGGTGAAATTTTTACTAAATTTTGTATTGGTAAATAAGGAATAATGCAATAAATTAAGAGTACATTGCAACAATGTACTCTTAATTTATAAATCAAAAATCTTAAGCAGTTAAATCTTCAACGGATGCTTCTGGTGCGCTCTTTTTAACAGATTCAATTCCGTTATCACGTCCCGCTTCGCTTTCATACTGCTGGCTTTGACCAATGACTTGGCCGTTGCCCGCTCTTAGTACGAAGTATGGCTTACCAGACTTTGATACTAAACGGTGATATTTACCGTCATCAGCAGCATTTTTTTGCATTGACGCAATACCGTTATGAGCGCTAGCTTTGCTTTCATACATTTCAGATTGCATGATTACTTGCCCGTTACCCGCTAGAAGGTTAAAGTGAAACTGTCCGCTTTTAGCGTTTTTTAATTCAAACTTACCTGCCATACTTTACTCCTCACATGACACGCTAAAAATTTTAGTGAAATAGTATTTGTTGAAAGCGTTGTGGTATTTAGCGTAATCGCTAAACATACTATAGGCGCGCTTTTGTGCTCTAGTCAATACCCATCACCCTAAAAATCTTGCCGTTTAAAAATGTGTCTGTAAAATATCGTTAAGTTATATAAATCAGCTCTAAAAATCAATGTTTCACGTGAAACCAAGACATGTTATATAAATCACTCGCGTATATATTTTTAATGCGCAAAAGTTAAAGAAAGTCCATAAGAAAGAGTTGCTCGAGGGTAATTAAGTAGCAACCAATAAAAAAGCAGCGCTTCAAACGAAGCGCTGCTTTTTTAAGTTCGGCATTACAAAAACTCAACAATTTTGAAAAAAATGCGCCTTTAATACATCTTTATGTCTTTAGGTTTTTTGCTACGCTCGTTTATTTTACATACCCGTTTACAGCCAGTGATCATTGCCCAAATTAGATTGTCTCTGTGTAGCACGCTTTCAAAAATAACGCCGCTTATATGAACGACTACAAGTGCTAACCAGCCCCAAGTAGAATAATGGTGTAGCGGTTGTAATATTTCTGCCGCATCCCAAAACCAGCCCTCATTATAGACTAGCCAGCCAGATGCAACAGCGGTTAAACCAAATGCCAGCATGGCATATATTACCAAACTACCAGTTGGGTTGTGACCAATGTAGTGCCTTGCGTTGCCTTGTATTACGCGATATAAATGTTTTACGGCATGAATTGGATTTAATGGAAAGCTCTCAAAACTGGCATAGCCCGTGCGCATTAAGCCCCAGACAATGCGGGCTACCAGCAGCCCGCCTGCAACATAACCAGCGCGTATATGGATAAGCCTGTCCCACTCAGAAGCGTGTGTGTAGAAAGCCACCGCGAATGCGGCGACTAAGGACCAGTGAAAAATCCTAACAAATGGATCCCATACATACTTTAAAATCAATGCATTAATCCAATTATTTTTTAGTCGGTGTTTTTTCTGTTAATAAGTAAGCAATGTAGTTTGCTTTTTCTGCCGCTGTACAGTCGCTTCCAATAATGTCGTTGCAATGTAAAGTAAATTGCTCTTCTACTTTCTCAACATCTGAGAAACGTTTGTAATTCACCACTGGTGATAGAGGTTTAATTGGTTTACCTGTTACCATATGTTTTCCTGGGTCTGCTGGGTTTGCTGTATGGCAGCTTGCACAAGCTGCTTCGTTACCGTTAGCTAATTTAATTTTACGGTTAAAAAAGAATTTACCGTCTACCGCAGAAGGGCCACTGTATTCAGGGTTGGCTGTTTTAGCAAATGCCGCGTATTTTTTTTCTAATTTAACGGCGTTGACTACGTCTGCATGCGCAAAAGATGCACTAAAACCGAGCAAAGCGATTAGTAAGAGGTTAGTTTTTTTCATATGTTGCTCCTTGATTAAAATTGGGTTACATCAGCCTGATTATGTATTTCTTTGTCTTATTAATAGAATGTAATGCATGAGCTTATCACTAGTATGAGTAGGCATCAATCACTTAGCTTACTGAGCGAGTGCAAACATAATAAACTGGTACTAAAAGTAATTACGGCTAGCAAAATAAGAACTTTACGCTATATTTGTTAAGAAATTATGTCCGGGCTGTAAATGAACGCGGTTGACGTGCTTTGTCATTTATACAGTTTCGTTACAAAAGAAGCCAATCACCTAGCAAATTATCACTTATTTTTTGCAAATTATGCAGGCATAAATGACTAATAAGCATGACTAAACAACCCCTTTGCAGTAAAATCTAATTCTATGAAAATTAAGCGTTTGATGACGCAAAAGCAGCATCTAAACACACCATGCAAACAATAACGGCAAAAGCACAATTTAGTTATCCAGATATATTCGATGTCATCGTCGTTGGGGGTGGCCATGCGGGCACGGAAGCCGCGCTTGCGGCTGCGCGCATGGGGCAAAAAACTTTACTACTTACGCACAATATCGAAACTTTAGGTCAAATGTCTTGCAACCCTAGTATTGGCGGCATTGGCAAAGGCCATTTAGTTAAAGAAATCGACGCGTTAGGCGGAGCTATGGCTGCCGCAACAGATGAAGCTGGCATTCAATTTAGAATCTTAAACTCGAGTAAAGGTCCTGCGGTACGCGCTACTCGCGCGCAAGCAGACCGTGTGTTATATAAAGCCGCAATTCGTCATCGATTAGAAAATCAGCCTAATCTTTGGTTATTTCAGCAGGCAGTAGATGACATTATTTTAGACGGCGACAGAGCGGTCGGTATAGTCACGCAAATTGGTTTACGTTTTTCATCCAAAACAGTGGTACTCACCGCGGGGACGTTTTTAGGTGGCTTAATTCACGTGGGTCTGCAAAATTACAGCGCAGGTCGTGCAGGTGACCCGCCAGCGATTTCACTTGCAGCACGTTTGCGTGAAATTGGCTTGCCAGCAGGCCGTTTAAAAACCGGCACACCGCCGCGTATTGATGGTCGGACTATTGATTATTCCGCAATGCAAGAGCAACCAGGTGATAGCCCTGTGCCGGTATTTTCATTTTTAGGTAATGTTGCCCAGCACCCTGCTCAAGTGCCCTGCTGGATTACACACACCAATTCTAATACGCACGATATTATTCGCAGCGGTTTAGACCGGTCGCCTATGTATACTGGCGTGATTGAAGGCGTCGGTCCGCGTTATTGCCCAAGCGTGGAAGATAAAATTCATCGCTTTGCAGATAAAGAAAGCCACCAAATATTTTTAGAGCCTGAAGGGTTAACGACTAACGAAATTTACCCAAATGGTATTTCAACCAGTTTGCCGTTCGATATTCAATTAGCTCTAGTGCGCTCCGTGCGCGGTTTAGAAAACGCACATATTTTGCGTCCAGGTTATGCAATTGAGTATGACTATTACGACCCGCGTGGTTTAAAAAGTTCTCTTGAAACCAAAGCCGTACAAGGTTTGTTTTTTGCAGGGCAAATTAACGGTACAACAGGTTATGAAGAAGCCGCCGCGCAAGGTTTATTGGCAGGAGCAAACGCAGCGTTGCAAGCGCAAGGTAAAGAGCCATGGTGCCCAGCGCGCGATGAGGCGTATTTGGGCGTATTGGTGGATGATTTAATTACCCGTGGTGTTTCAGAGCCTTACCGTATGTTTACTAGTCGTGCGGAGTATCGATTACAACTTAGAGAAGACAATGCTGATATGCGTTTAACCGAAATCGGTCGCAAATTAGGTTTGGTAGATGATGTGCGTTGGGCAGCGTTTAGTCGCAAACAAGATGCAGTTCAGCTAGAACAAGCGCGCTTGAAAAAAACTTTTGTACAGCCTGTTGATTTAAGCACTGAACAAATGAATACGATGTTTGGCAAACCGCTTGAGCATGAATATAGTTTGTTTGAATTATTGCGCCGTCCAGAAGTGAGCTATGCGCAAATTTTAACATTGGATAATAGCGTTGGCGATGCAGATTTTGCAGTACGTGAGCAAGTTGAAATAGCTGCAAAGTATCAAGGTTACATAGACCGCCAAACAGACGAAGTAGCAAAAAACCGCGGACAAGAAAACACAAAATTACCGACAGATTTAGATTATCGTGAAATTCACGGTTTGCCGATTGAGGCGCAACAAAAATTAAATGCACAAAAACCTGAAACCATTGGCCAAGCGAGTCGCATATCTGGTATTACCCCAGCGGCAATTTCATTATTATTGGTATATTTAAAGCGTGCCACGCGTAGCAAAAATGTACTTAATAATAACAAAATAAGCGAAGTAAATTATCAATCAAAAGAAAGCGTCACGTGAGTTTGAAAGAATCACTACAAGCCAAGTTAGGACTTGGCTTGGCAGAAATGGGCTTGATAATTGACGAGGCTAAACAAATCAAACTGATTGATTATGTATTGCTGATTGATAAATGGAACAAAGTACATAATTTAACCGCCATTCGCGACCCACATAAAATGGTAACGTTGCATTTGTTAGATAGCTTGAGTGTATTGCCGCATGTGCAAACACTATCGGCAAAAACATTGCTTGATGTGGGCGCAGGGGCAGGTTTACCCAGCATTCCTTTAGCTATTTGCCTGCCCGAATTGCAAGTGACGGCGATTGATGCGGTGCAAAAAAAAGCGATCTTTATGCGCCAAGTAAAAGGCGAGCTTGATTTGATTAATTTTCAGGTAAAAGCTGGTCGGGTAGAAGCGTTAGCAAAAGAGAGTAAGTTTGATGTAATTGTTTCTCGCGCTTTTTCTGAAATCAGTTTATTTTTAGATTTAACTAAGCATTTGTTGGCAGATGGCGGCAAATGGTTAGCCATGAAAGGCGCAGTGCCGAATCACGAGTTTGAAAAATTGCAGATTAAGCCTCTAGAAATTAAAGTATTAAAAGTGGCGGGCTTAGATGCAGAACGTCACTTAGTTATGTTGCAACAAACCTAATATTCATTCCTGACACTTTTAAATCAAAACCGTAAATCTCAATCTTAAAACATGAAAATACTGGCCATTACTAATCAAAAAGGCGGTGTAGGTAAAACCACTACTTGCGTGAACTTGGCCGCTAGTTTAGCAAGTCTAAATAAACGCGTTTTGTTGATTGATTTAGACCCGCAAGGTAACGCCAGCACGGGAAGTGGAATTGATAAAGCACATTTAAAATTAAGTATTTATCATGTGCTTATTGGCGAAAATAGTTTGAGTGAAGTCATCGTAAAAAACGAAAAAAGCAATTTTGATATTGCGCCGTCTAATCGTGAGTTAGCAGGTGCGGAAGTTGAGCTGGTCAACGAGCTTGCAAGAGAAAATCGCCTAAAAGTGGCTATTTCAAAAATAGCAACACAATATGACTACGTGCTGCTAGATTGCCCGCCAGCGCTAAATTTAGTGACGGTAAACGCACTCACGGCTGCAACTGCAGTGATGATTCCAATGCAGTGCGAATATTATGCATTAGAAGGTTTGTCTGATTTGGTGAACACAATTAAAAAAGTTCGCGCGCACTTAAATCCAACTTTAGAAATTGAAGGTTTATTGCGAACACTGTTCGATACACGCAATATGCTCGCTAGTCAAGTTTCAGCACAGTTGATTAGCCATTTTGGCGATAAAGTGTATAAAACTGTGATTCCACGCAACATTCGGTTGGCAGAGGCGCCTAGTTATGGCTTGCCGGTGCTAAATTACGATAAATCATCAAAAGGCGCAGTGGCATATTTAGAGCTCGCGCATGAAATTATTAGTAGAAATAAAAAAGAGAGAGAAAATGGCTAAGTTAAAAGGCTTGGGTCGTGGATTAGATGCATTATTAGCGGGCGATATGGGTAGTGTGGGTGAAGCAGATTCGCTTATGATGTTAAAAGTTGAACAATTGCGCCCTGGTAAATATCAGCCACGTAGTCATATGGATGAAACCGCACTGCAAACGTTAGCAGCGTCGATTAAAACGCAAGGCATTATGCAACCGATTTTGGTGCGCCATTTAAGCCAATATGGTGATGAAGATCAATACGAAATTATTGCTGGTGAGCGTCGCTGGCGTGCAAGCAAGATGGCAGGCTTAGCCGAAGTGCCAGTATTAGTACGTGAAATTGCTGATGAATCTGCTTTGGCAATGGCGTTGATTGAAAATATTCAACGTGAAAACTTAAATGCACTTGAAGAGGCGCAAGGTATTAAACGTTTAATTGACGAATTTTCCATGACGCATGAAAAAGCCGCAGGAGCGGTTGGCCGTTCACGCGTAGCGGTTTCAAATTTACTCCGTTTGCTCACTTTATGCTCGCCAGTGCAAGAAATGCTCATGCAAAGCAAGCTTGATATGGGTCATGCGCGCGCGTTAATTGGATTAGAAAGTGCACAACAAGTCATGCTGGCAACGCAAATTGTACAACAGCAGTTATCAGTGCGAGACGCTGAGCAGTTAGTAAAAAATAACTTAGCACGCCACTCAAAAGAAACGACAAGTGCAATTAAGACTGCGTCAATTCAAGACCGTGATGTGCTAATCTTACAAAATGAATTAAGTGATAAGTTAGGTGCGAATGTTAGTATCCAAGCTAAATCTAGCGGAGCTGGCACCTTAAAAATTCAATATGCAAGTTTAGATCAGTTAGAAACAATTATTGAGCGTTTAAAATACTAAAGTGAACGCCAAATTACACACAGAATAGATAGACTTAACTGATATTGACAGACACACTTTTACAAAGTAGGTTTAAATAATAATTTGTTTTAAACAAGGAGTTAAGTCATGAACATTCGTACCATACTCATTATTGTAGTGCTCTGCTTAGTTAGTGTTTTCGCGGTGCTAAATTGGTCTGTAATCATGGCGCCAACCACGCTATCCATGGTATTTACCAATATAGAAGCACCTTTGGGTTTGATTATGCTTGGGCTCATTATTCTTTTAGTCATGCTATTTTTAACTTTTATTGTGTATTTGCAAGCCAACATCATGGCGGATCGTCGTCGCATGAGCCGCGAATTGGACACGCAAAGAGAGCTCGCTAATCAAGCTGAAGCGTCCCGATTTAACGAGCTTAGAAGCTTTCTTGAGCAAGCATTTAAAACACAAAATCAAACAGTGGTTGAGTCTTGCAATGGTTTGTCGGCAGGGATCGGCGAACTAGAGGATCGTTTAGAGCGTAAATTAGATGCAAAATAAGCACAGTTGGCTCACTGCTTCATGGAACTTAACGGTTTTTTACAGACACATTTTACTTACTAATCAATAGACGCCTAAAAAGAACTCTATTATTAAATTGCTTAAAAACTTAACAAATCAAACCTAAGCTATGATGAAAGTTAGAACTGAATGGCTAGTCAAAATTTCTAGCCTGCAATTAAAATTAGAAATGATGCCAAAATAAGACCTAAGTGTTTCATTATGCTTAACTAAAAGCTTGACTAATATTGCGTAATAATTCAAAATCGCGCACTTCGCTAACAGCTCATTCTAGCAAGCCCGTTTTAATGTGTTTTTTAGAGATTTCAAAAGATAGTTCTACAAAAACGACAGAAAACGAAAACAAAAGATGGAAAAATCAAATAACGGCTTAGCTATAAATGACTTGCTTGCAAATGAGTAGTATTTTTAGCAAAATGATACGTTGGCAGTTAATTGCCACTTTTAGTGTTGTGTTGTTAGCATTTTTAATATCTGGTAAGCAAGCAAGTTTTTCTGCGTTAGCTGGTGGCTTTAGTGTGATTATTGCGGCATTTATAGCTTCAAAAATTGCAGAAAAAAGCAACCAAAAAAAAGATGCTTCGGCGATTTTGATTACTTTACTAAAAGCCGAAGCAGTCAAAATACTATTAATTGTTGTACTTTTGTTTGTCGCATTCAAGTTTTATAAACAGCTAGTGCCGTTTGCTTTAATTTGTGGATTAGCAGCGGCTGCTTTATTTTCTGGCGCGGCAATTACCAAGCTAGACGATACAAATGAAAACGGTATTGAGCAAAAGATTAAATAAGCAATCACGCAACATAACGAAATTTAGAGAAATTTAAGAATATTTATGGCGACAGAACACGGACAAAACGCAGAACATGCCTTAACCCCATCGGGTTATATTGAGCACCATCTAAGCTTTAATACTTTGCAATTTGGTGAAGGTAGTTTTTGGAGCATTAATATTGATACTTTTATCATGTCTATTGCACTTGGGTTTATTGTCATGGGTGTTGTCTGGCTAGTTGCGCGCAAGGCGACTTCTGGCGTGCCAACTAAAGGCCAGGCATTTGTAGAGCTCACATTTGGCTTTATTGATGACCAAGTAAAAAATATATTCCACGGAGATCGTCACCGCTTTATTGCCCCTACTGCACTGACGGTTTTTTTATGGGTGCTCGCTATGAACGCAATGGACTTTTTGCCTGTAGATTGGGTTGCAGGTATTGTTTCATTCTTTGGCGGTGAACACGCTAAATGGCGCGCCGTACCAACATCAGACATCAATACAACATTTGCACTTGCATTATCTGTATGGCTATTAATGATTTTCTTTTCGGTAAAAGTGAAAGGTTTTGGTGGCTTTATTCATGAAATTTTCTGTTCGCCATTCGGCACAGCTAAATTTTTTAAACCTAAAAGTTTCATGGGTTTCATTGGCTTAATTGCAAGTCCTTTACTGTTTGTCGCAAACTTCGCCTTCAATATTATTGAATACGTTTCAAAACCACTTTCACACTCGCTACGTTTGTTCGGTAACATGTATGCTGGTGAAGTAATTTTCTTATTAATTGGCATGTGGGCGGCAACTGGTTTGATCGGTACAGCTGGCGGTGTAATTTTAGGTGTTGGTTGGTCAATCTTCCACATTTTAATCGTAGCGTTACAAGCATTTATTTTCATGATGTTGACTGTTGTGTATTTAGCAATGGCGCATGAGTCGCACTAGATTTTAAGTTTTAACATAAGGCATATTTATAAAATGTGTCTATGAAAAGTGGTTAAGTTTTTAGTAGTTGGCATTTGAAGTTATCGTAATTATTCGTAAAAAGCAGTTCAATTAAGAGAGGGTAGTAAAAATGGAAACAGTACAGTTTTTAGCAATGATTCAAGCCTACACAGGCATTGGTATTGGTCTTATCATCGGTTTGGGTGCTGCAGGTGCATGTATCGGTATCGGTATCATGTGTGCTAGCTTTTTAGAAGGCGCTGCACGTCAACCAGAAATGATTCCACAATTGCAAGGTAAAGTATTCTTGCTATTAGGTCTTATCGATGCATCTTTCATTATCGGTGTTGGTCTAGCGATGATGTTTGCATTTGCTAACCCATTATTAAGCGTAGTTACTCAGTAATTAGTCTTTAAATAAATCGCTTGCAAATTGTTGCAGGCGATTTTACTTAAAGCCTTAAGAATTTTCTGACTTACTCGATATGGATCAAAAATGAACATTAACTTTACACTTATCGCACAAGCTATCGCATTTGCTGTGTTGATTTGGTTCACAGTGAAATTCGTTTGGCCGCCGCTATTAAAAGCGATTGAAACACGCCAAAAGGAAATTGCAGATGGATTAGCTGCTGCAGCTGATGGCAGAAATGCTCTAGAAGTGGCTGCTAAAAAATCAGAAGTGACTTTAAACGAAGCAAAGCAAAAAGCCAGCGAAATTATAGGTCAAGCTGAAAAGCGTGGCACTCAAATCGTTGAAGAAGCTAAAAATAATGCTAAATCAGAGGCCGATCGCATTATTACTGGTGCTAAAGCTGAAATTGATCAAGAAGTGAACCGTGCTAAAGAAGGCTTGCGTGCACAAGTATCTGCGCTAGCAGTTGCAGGTGCTGAAAAAATCTTACGAAAAGAAATTGACGGCAAATTGCACAGTGAGATGTTGTCAAAACTCGCTGCGGAGCTGTAAATCATGGCTGAAATATCAACCATCGCAAGGCCTTATGCAGTTGCAGCTTACAAGCTTGGTAGCGAGCAAAAAACCTTGGCTAAATGGTCAGAAATGCTGAGCTTTGCAAGCGCAGTTGTAAACGACGCGCAAATGAAGGCTTACATTGAAAACCCAAAAGTGGTGAGTAGCGATTTACAAGATGCGTTTTTAAAAGTATGCGATAGCAAGCTAAATGATAGCGGTCAGAATTTAATCAAAGTATTGATTGAGTATGGCCGTTTGTCTATTTTACCAGCCATCACCAGTGCTTTTGAAACACTTAAAGCACAAGACGAAGGCATGCTTGAAGCGCAAATTGTTGCTGCAGTAAAACCAAGCGCCGCAGAAGTAAAAGATCTAGTAGCCCGCTTAGAAGTTAAATTCGGCAAAAGAATTGAAGCTACGGTTTCTGTGGATGCAGAAATTATTGGCGGCATTAAAATTATTGTGGGTGATACCGTGATAGACGCGTCTGTCAAAGGACAATTACAAAATCTAGCATATACGCTATCAGCTTAAAAATAGCGATTAAACGTCATTATTAATAAACATATTATTAATAAAAACACTCAGGCAAAGAAAACACTAGGAGTAGCACATGCAGTTATCTACATCAGAAATCAGTGAACTGATTAAAAGCAGATTAGAAAATTTTTCTACCTCAGCTGAAGCGCGTACTCAAGGTACTGTAATTTCAGTGACAGATGGTATTGTTCGTATTCATGGCTTGTCAAACGTCATGGCAGGTGAGATGGTTGAATTTCCAGGCAATACGTTTGGTTTAGCACTTAACCTAGAGCGTGACTCAGTAGGTGCAGTGGTTTTAGGTGACTATGAGCATATTACTGAAGGCGACACTGTTAAATGTACAGGTCGTATTTTAGAAGTGCCAGTAGGCCCAGAATTAATTGGTCGTGTTGTGAACGCATTAGGTCAGCCAATTGATGGCAAGGGCCCTATTAATGCAAAAATGACTGACAAGATTGAAAAAGTTGCACCAGGCGTGATTGCACGTAAATCGGTTTCACAACCAGTGCAAACAGGTTTGAAATCAGTAGATTCAATGGTGCCAGTAGGTCGTGGTCAACGTGAATTGATTATTGGTGACCGTCAAACAGGTAAAACAGCGGTAGCGGTTGATGCAATCATCAATCAAAAAGGTCAAAACATGACCTGCATCTACGTTGCGATTGGCCAAAAGGCATCAACAATTGCTAATGTAGTGCGTAAATTAGAAGAAAACGGCGCAATGGCTTATACGATTGTCGTTGCAGCAACGGCTTCTGATTCTGCAGCGCTACAATTCTTAGCGCCTTATGCTGGTTGTACCATGGGCGAGTATTTCCGTGATCGCGGTGAAGATGCACTGATTGTGTACGATGACTTAACTAAACAAGCAATTGCTTACCGTCAAATTTCATTACTACTACGCCGTCCACCAGGCCGTGAAGCTTACCCAGGTGACGTGTTTTACATTCACTCACGCCTACTCGAACGTGCTGCGCGTGTTAACGAAGAGTATGTAGAAAAATTCACTAACGGCGCGGTAAAAGGCAAAACAGGTTCATTAACAGCATTGCCAGTAATTGAGACTGCTGCTGGCGACGTTTCAGCATTCGTTCCAACGAACGTGATTTCAATTACCGATGGTCAAATTTTCTTAGAAACTGACTTGTTTAACGCAGGTGTTCGTCCAGCAATTAACGCGGGTATTTCAGTGTCGCGCGTAGGTGGTGCAGCACAAACTAAAGTCATTAAAAAATTGGGTGGCGGCGTGCGTTTAGCCTTAGCGCAGTACCGTGAGTTAGCTGCGTTTGCGCAGTTCGCGTCAGACTTAGACGAAGCAACACGTAAACAGTTAGATCGTGGTCGTATGTTTACTGAGTTAATGAAACAAGCTCAATATGCACCATTAAGCGTATCAAACATGGCGATTTCGTTGTTTGCCGCAAACAAAGGTTTCTTTGACGATGTGCCAACGAACAAAGTGTTAGCGTTTGAAGGTGCTTTACATGGCTTTATTGGGTCTAAATATAAAGCATTAGCCGATGCAATTGAATCTAGCAAAGATTTAAATGCAGAAAACGAAAAAGCGCTTGAAGCAGCAATTATAGATTTCAAAGCAACAAACGCATATTAATTCTCTGACTATTTAGGACGCAAAATGGCTGGTAGTAAAGAGATTAGAACTAAGATTAAGAGTGTAGAAAATACACGTAAGATCACTAAAGCGATGGAAATGGTGGCTGCTTCTAAAATGCGTAAAGCGCAAGATAGAATGCGCACCTCACGCCCATACGCTGAAAAAATTCGCAACGTTGCGGCGCATTTGTCATTTGCAAATCCAGAGTACAAGCATCCTTATTTGATTAAACGTGATGTTGTAAAAAACATTGGATTAATCGTGGTAAGTTCAGATAAAGGCTTATGTGGTGGTTTAAATACTAACATGTTGCGTTTGTCTGTTAACCAAATGAAAAGCTGGGAAGCAGAAGGCAAAGCAATTACTGTAAGCGCAATTGGTAATAAAGGCTTTAGCTTTATGAACCGCGTGGGTGCAAATGTTAAGTCTCACATCACTGGTTTAGGCGATGTGCCACATTTAGCAACTTTGATTGGTACAATTAAAGTGATGTTGGATGCTTATGAAGCAGGCGAAATTGATCAACTTTATATTAGCTACACAAAGTTTATCAACACCATGAAGCAAGAGCCAGTAATGGAGCAATTGCTACCGTTAACGGGTGAAAAACTAGGTAGCCCTTCTGGACATTGGGATTACATATACGAACCAGAAGCGAAGCCAGTGGTTGATCAACTAATGATGCGTTATGTCGAGTCGTTGGTCTACAACGCGGTTGCAGAGAACATGGCTTCAGAGCAATCTTCACGTATGGTAGCAATGAAATCAGCGTCTGATAATGCAAAAGAAGTGATTGGTGAATTGAAACTTATTTACAACAAAGCACGTCAAGCAGCGATTACCAAAGAGATCTCAGAGATTGTTGGTGGCGCGGCAGCGGTATCTTAATAACGACATAGCAAGCATTAATAGAACATTAAATTACAATTCAACAGATTAGCTTGAATAGGATATTAAAGATGAATACAGCAAAAATTGGTAAAGTAGTTCAGTGCATTGGCGCGGTGGTAGACGTTGAGTTTCCGCGTGACCAAATGCCGAATATATTTGAAGCATTGATTATTGATGATGCCACAAGTCAAGCGGAAGCAGGCTTGACTTTAGAAGTGCAACAACAATTAGGTGACGGCATTGTGCGTACCATTGCGATGGGCTCATCAGATGGACTTTCTCGTGGCACGTCCTTTAAATCAACTGGCTCACAAATTACTGTGCCAGTTGGTGTTGGTACACTAGGCCGAATTATGGACGTATTAGGCCGCCCAATTGATGAGGCTGGTCCAATTGATTGCGAAGAGCGTCGTTCAATACATCAAAAAGCACCGAGCTTTGAAGAGCTGTCACCCTCAGTTGACTTGTTAGAAACAGGTATTAAAGTGATTGACTTAGTTTGCCCCTTTGCTAAAGGTGGTAAAGTTGGTTTGTTCGGCGGCGCGGGCGTAGGTAAAACCGTTAATATGCTTGAACTTATCAACAACATTGCTAAACAACACTCAGGCTTATCAGTGTTTGCAGGTGTGGGCGAGCGAACTCGTGAAGGTAATGATTTTTACCACGAGATGGCTGAAGCTGGTGTTATCAAGCTAGATAACATGAAAGAATCAAAAGTAGCGATGGTATTCGGTCAAATGAACGAGCCACCAGGCAACCGTTTACGCGTAGCGCTTTCTGGTTTAACCATGGCGGAAAAATTCCGTGATGAAGGCCGTGACGTTTTGTTCTTTGTAGATAATATTTACCGTTACACATTAGCTGGAACTGAGGTGTCAGCTTTGTTAGGCCGTATGCCATCAGCGGTAGGTTACCAACCTACACTAGCAGACGAGATGGGCAAATTACAAGAGCGTATTACTTCAACTAAAACGGGTTCTATTACTTCTATACAAGCCGTTTATGTGCCTGCGGATGACTTGACAGATCCATCACCAGCAACAACGTTCCAACATTTGGACTCAACAGTAGTGTTGTCACGTGATATTGCATCTTTAGGCATCTACCCTGCGGTAGATCCACTCGATTCAAGCTCACGTCAATTAGACCCATTAGTCGTTGGGGAAGAGCATTACAACGTAGCACGTTCAGTACAACAAACATTGCAACGTTATAAAGAACTACGCGATATTATTGCGATTTTAGGTATGGATGAGTTATCAGCAGAAGATAAATTAGCTGTTGGCCGTGCGCGTAAAATTCAACGTTTCTTATCACAGCCATTCCACGTGGCTGAAGTGTTTACTGGCGCACCAGGCAAATACGTTCCATTAAAAGAAACCATTAAAGGCTTTAAAGCCATTGTGGCTGGTGAGTACGATCATTTGCCTGAGCAAGCATTCTACATGGTGGGCGGCATTGAAGAAGCGGTTGAAAAAGCCAAGACTTTAAACTAATAAGTTTTTAAAACATTAAACTTTAAAAGTTAAGAGAAAATTATGGTAAATACTGTACATATCGATGTAGTGAGCGCAGAAGCAAGCATATTCTCAGGCGAAGCCGAGTTTGTGGTTGCGCCCGCGGGCGGAGGTGAAGTGGGTATCTACCCAAATCACGCGCCTATGATTACCACTATCAAGCCAGGTGCATTACGTATCAAGCAAACTAACGTGGCTGAAGAAGTGTTGATTTTTATTTCAGGCGGCATTTTAGAAGTGCAACCTGGCATGATTACTGTGTTAGCTGACACTGCAGTTCGTGGTCACGATTTAGATGAAGCTAAAGCAATTGCTGCGAAAGAGGCTGCCATTGAAGCGATGAAAGATCGTACCTCAGAGATGAATTATGCAAAAGCTCAAGCTGAGTTATCAGAAGCAATGGCACAAATTCATGCTATTGAGCGACTACGCAAAACGCATTAAAACTAATATTGGTTAGTGTAAGCTAACATTAGCAAAAAGGCAGCCATGGCTGCCTTTTTTGTTATACTTTATGAATATACGCTTAATTAAACTACACGTTAGAATCTATAAACACTAAAATTAATAAAAAGATGAGTCAATTAAATATTATTATCCTTGCTGCAGGCAAAGGCACACGCATGCACTCTAATACACCTAAGGTGCTACATACCCTAGGTGGAAAACCGATTCTCGCACATGTGATTGAGTGTGCTAAATCGCTAAACCCACAAAAAATTATTGTGGTTTATGGCTTTGGTGGCGAGTCTGTGCCTAAAGCATTTGCTCATGAGAATATAGTTTGGGTCTGTCAAGCCGAGCAGCTAGGCACTGGTCACGCTGTTCAACAAGCGGCGCCCTATTTAGATAATGATGCAAACGCGCTTATTATGTTGGGTGATGTACCGCTTATTGAAAAAAGTGTCTGTGAAAAACTGTTAAGTTTAGCCCAACAAAAGTTGGCGATAATGTCGTTTAACAAAGCAGACCCAACAGGATATGGCAGAATAGTAAGAAACAAAAGTGCTGTAATAGCAATTGTAGAGCACAAAGATGCAACAGAATTACAGCGTAAAATTGTTGAAGTAAACACTGGCATTATGGCGATGCCAAATCAATACCTAACTGCTTGGCTAAATCAGCTTACCAATAATAATGCGCAACAGGAATACTACTTAACAGACATTGTTACGTTAGCCGTACAGCAGCAAGTGGAAGTGGTCGCTGAGCTCATAAGTGATGAGTGGTCGGTCACTGGCATCAATTCAAAAATAGATTTAAGCCAAATTGAGCGCGAATATCAAAAGCGAGCTGCTCAAAAGTTATTGCAGCAAGGTGTCACGTTTTACGACCCTGCCCGCTTAGATATTCGCGGCAGCTTGAACTGCGGCCGAGATGTGGAAATTGATGTGAACTGTGTTTTTGAAGGCGTTGTAACATTGGGCGATAACGTTAAGATTGCCGCAAATTGCGTGATTAAAAACGCTAATATTAAAAATGGCGTAAGAATCGCACCGTTTACGCATATTGACGAAACCGAGATTGGCGAAAACAGCCGCATTGGCCCATATGCAAGGCTAAGACCAGGTACGGTACTACAAAGTGACACGCACATTGGCAATTTTGTAGAGCTTAAAAACGCCCAAGTGGATGTGGGCAGTAAGGTGAATCACCTAAGTTATATTGGCGATGCGACGATTGGTAAAAATGTAAATATTGGCGCGGGTACAATTACTTGCAATTACGATGGCGCTAATAAATTTAAAACGACGATAGAAGATGGCGCTTTTATTGGCTCAGATTCGCAATTAATTGCGCCTGTAACTATTGGCAAAAATGCGACGATTGCAGCAGGCTCTACCATTACAAAAAACGCACCAGCAGACGCCCTCACCTTTTGTCGTACTAAAGAGCAAAAAAGTATTTTTGGCTGGAAACGCCCGCAAAAAATCAAAAAAACCTAGATAAAA
>JBDNJL010000016.1:0-6293 GCA_041687795.1 Methylotenera sp.
GAACTGACTAATGACATGGCTTGGTTATACGGCGCACCACCCTTTAGTTATAAAAGACAGAATCGCGAACACTTGCGAATTGGTTATGTGTCATCTGACTTTAGGCGTCATCCAACAGGTTTATTATCGCGGCAGATTTACGCTATGCATAATAAGCAATCAATGGAAGTTTATATTTACTCTTTGCACAACGATACGATTAAAGAGAATGTGCGCTTATCTGTAGAAAGAGATTGTAAGGTTTTTCATGATGTGGCAACCATGACAGATGTGCAAATCGCAACGCTTATTCACCAAGATGAAATTGATATTTTGGTAGATTTAAATGGTTATACAGCTAAAGCACGCACTATGCTATTTAGTTTACGCCCAGCGCCTATTCAAGTTTCCTACTTGGCTTATTTACAAAGCATGGGTGCAGACTTTATAGACTATGCAATGCTAGATGAACTAGTATGTCCCAAAGGATATGATAAAGACTGGCAGGAAAAAATCGTAAGACTGCCTGATTCGTTGTATGTTTACGATACTGAAACACCTAACAGTGCAGTAGAAAAAACGCGCAGCGATTTTGGTTTGCCAGAAAAAGCTTTTGTATTTTGTTGCTTAAGTGCTTGCTACAAAATTGAGCCAGAAATTTTTACTGTGTGGATGAGTATTCTAAATAAAGTACCAAACTCAGTATTGTGGTTGTTGAGTATGGATGAACTCACGCGGGATAATTTACAAGCGCAAGCGTCGCTAAACGGAGTTGATAAAACGCGTCTTATTTTTGCTCAATCATTACCACATAAAGAGCATTTGTTGCGCTACCAACTTGCAGATTTGTTTATTGACACTTATTGGTGCGGAGCACACACCACAGCATTGGATGCATTATGGCAAGGCTTGCCGATTCTGTGCTGCATAGGTAAAGTATCTTCAAGTAGAGTAGCTGCATCGTTTTTAACAGTACTAGAAATGCCAGAGTTGATTACTCAAAACTTTGATGAATATGAACAAAAAGCGGTGGAATACGCAACAAACCCTTTGTTAATAGAAGCGCTTAAGCAAAAGTTAAAAGAAAAGAAGGTTGCTACGCCATTATTTAATACCGCGTTAACTGTTAAGTATATAGAAAGCGCGTATCAAGCCATGTGGCAGCGCTATATAAGTGGGTTACCTCCAGAAAATATTGATGTGGCGAATTTAAGTCTTGAATAAAAAAATACGTCTTTAAACTTAACCACTTTTTACAGACACATAATTATTATTTTAAGTATTATTTAATCGTTATGGTTAAAATTGATTGTAATATTTAAGCATTAAAATTAATGAAGCGAATCCTTTGAATAGTTTATTTGCAACTGCTAGCCCAGAAGCGCCCTTAGCTGAACGGCTTCGTCCTAAAACCTTAGACGAAGTTGTAGGGCAGTCGCATCTTTTGGGTGAAAGTAAGCCGCTACGCTTAGCGTTTAATTCTGGGAAATTACCTTCAATGATTTTATGGGGGCCACCAGGCGTGGGTAAAACTACCCTAGCAAGACTCATTGCAAACACTGCTGCTGCTGATTTTATCCCTATTTCTGCGGTGTTATCAGGTATTAAAGACATTCGTGAAGCGGTGGAGCGTGCAGAGCTCACTTTGCAACAACATGGTCGTAAAACCATTTTATTTGTAGATGAAGTGCATCGCTTTAACAAAGGTCAGCAAGATGCTTTTTTACCATTTGTAGAAAGCGGCTTAATTACTTTTATTGGTGCTACCACTGAAAATCCATCGTTTGAAGTAAACAGCGCGCTACTTAGCCGCGCGCAAGTATTTGTTTTAAACGCATTGTCAGAAGATGAACTCGCATTATTGCTAGATCGTGCAAGGCAATTAGTAGCAGAAAAAATTACGCTTAGCGATGATGTTAAAGAACAAGTGCTCGCCTATGCAGATGGCGATGCTAGACGCTTGCTTAATTTTGCTGAAAGTTTATTCAATGCTGCTGATGGCGCGCATATAATGCACATTGATGAAGCCTTTTTGCAAACTACTATGGCGAGCAAATTGCGCAGGTTTGATAAAGGCGGCGAAGCTTTTTATGACCAAATTTCTGCGCTACATAAGTCTGTGCGTGGCTCAAATCCAGATGCTGCTTTGTATTGGTTTTTGCGCATGATAGACGGCGGCGCAGACCCGCTATATTTAGGCCGCCGCATTGTGCGTATGGCGATTGAAGATATCGGGCTAGCTGACCCGCGCGCGCAAACGATGGCGCTAGAAGCTTGCCAAATTTACGAACGGCTCGGTTCGCCAGAAGGTGAATTAGCGCTCTCAAACGCGGTTATTTATTTAGCAGTGGCTGCAAAAAGCAACGCGGCATATACCGCTTATAATCAAGCTAAAGCATTTGTAGATAGCGATAAATCGCGCACTGTGCCATTACACTTGCGCAATGCACCTACTAAATTAATGAAAGCTTTAGATTACGGCAAAGAGTATCGTTATGCGCATAATGAGCCTGACGCTTACGCCGCAGGCGTGGATTATTTTCCTGATGATATGCAAACACAACAATTTTATAATCCCACACCGCGCGGCTTAGAAGGTAAAATTAGCGAAAAATTAAAGCACCTCAAAACGCTGGATGAAATTGCGCTTAAAAATGTGTCTGTGAAAAAGCGTTAAGTATTTTTGCAATAATGTAGTTTAAATATTAAATTTAAGTAAAAAATAGAAAAAGTAACTAGGGATAACATGTTAGATATACAAGCATTACGAAATGATTTAGATGGCGTTGTGGCGCAATTAAAGAAACGCGGATTTGAGTTTGATTCTGAAACATTCAGCAAAGTAGAGAGTGAGCGAAAAGTTGTACAAACGCGTACACAAGACTTGCAAGCCAAACGTAACAACATGTCTAAGCAAATTGGTTTCGCAAAAGCTAAGGGCGAAGATACCAGCGGCATTATGGCAGAAGTTGCTGGTTTAGGTGAGCAACTGAAAGCTGATGAAGTTCGCTTATTTGAGTTGCAAACGGAATTACAGAATTTACTGCTAAATGTACCGAACTTACCATCGAATTCTGTCCCTGTTGGAAAGTCAGATGAGGATAACGTAGAAGTGCGAAAAGTTGGCACGCCAGCAACTTTTGATTTTGAAGTAAAAGACCATACCGATGTAGGTACGCCGCTAGGGTTAGACTTCGATACGGGCATTAAATTATCAGGTGCACGCTTTACATTTATGCGCGGGTATATCGCGAAACTGCATCGTGCATTAGCGCAGTTTATGATTGATACTCAAACTGAAAAGCACGGATACGAAGAGTGCTACACACCATATTTGGTGAATGCAGAAACGTTAATTGGTACGGGGCAATTACCTAAATTCGAGGCTGATTTATTTAAAATCATAAGGTTTGATGATAGCCAGGAAGTGGCTTTGGATTCTGAGGGTGCAATCAAAAATAATATTTTAAAAAAAGAATCCTTATATTTAATTCCAACTTCTGAAGTCACGCTCACAAATACTATGCGCGACGAAATTGTGCCACTAGATTCTCTACCAATTAAGCTTACCGCCCATACGCCATGTTTTAGAAGTGAAGCAGGTTCTCACGGTCGCGATACTAAAGGCATGATACGCCAACACCAGTTTGATAAAGTAGAAATGGTGCAAATTGTGCACCCAAGCAAAAGCTATGAAGCACTTGAAGAAATGGTTGGCCATGCGGAAAATATCCTAAAAGCGCTTGAATTACCTTACCGCGTGGTTTCACTTTGCACCAGTGATATGGGATTTGGCGCGGCAAAAACCTATGATTTAGAAGTTTGGTTGCCTGCGCAAAACACTTATCGTGAGATTTCATCTGTTTCAAATTGTGAGGCTTTTCAAGCACGTCGTTTGCAAGCGCGCTTTAGAAACGAAGCAGGTAAAACTGAGTTTGTACACACACTCAATGGTTCAGGTTTGGCAGTAGGGCGCACGTTAGTCGCGGTGCTAGAGAATTATCAACAAGCAGATGGAAGTGTAAAAGTGCCTGAAGTATTGCGGCCTTATATGAATAATCTTGAGTTTATTAAACCGTAAATTAGCTAATCTATTAGCCCTTACTCGCAATTTTAAACACATCCAATTCTGGATTATAGCTTGGTTGATAGCGCTCTAAAATGCGTTGGTAACTACGGATAGATTCTACAAATATTACAGGTGCCCCACCGCTAGCGTAACCGTATTTTACGGTGCTGTAATATTCTGGATTATTGAGCATCACCAAAGTTTTTTTCAAATCTGCCCAACTATTTGGGTTAAGTCCTTGCCTTTGTGCGAGTACGCGAGCGTCTTCAACGTGAGCATAACCAATGTTGTATGCGGCTAAGGCCATGTAAGTTCGGTCTGGCTCAGGCACTTTATTTGGAATTGTTTCTTTCAGCTTTAAAATATATTTAGCGCCAGCAGGTATGCTTTGTTTAGGGTCTAGTCTGTCAGTTACACCCATTAAATCAGCGGTACTTTCAGTTAGCATCATCAAGCCACGTACATTCGTCGGTGATGTGCTAAATGTATCCCAATGCGATTCTCTATAGCTCACCGCTGCAAGTAAACGCCAATCTATACCCGTGATTTCTTGTGATTGCTTAAATAAATATTTATATTTAGGTAATAGTGTATTGGTTCGTTTTAAAAATGTAGTGATGTCCAAAGTATTTAAGCGCTTTGAGTTGCCATAATAACGATCAACTAGGTTGCGTAACCTGCCATCTTTTTTAATTTGAGCGAAAAATGCATTCACTTTTTGAACGAGTTGAGGATCTGCATTTTTAGGAAGTGCCCAAGCAATTTTTTCTGGCTCACCTAGCGACATCCCAATTGATAAATTGGGGTAATAATTTTGCATAACCGCTACTAAATGGCTATCCGCAACGGTAAAGTCAGTCACTGCGCTGGCAACTTCTTCTAGTAATGATTCTGAGTTGGTTTTATTAACAGCCTTCCATTTAAAGGCTGGTAAATCGTCGACCAATTGCTGTTGTTGCAACTGGTTTAAACGTTCTGCAAAGCTTGTACCTGCTGGCACAGAAATGGTTCTATTGGCAAGGGCGCTTATATTTTTAGGTTTGACATCAGTTTCATTATTAAATACCAATTGTTGCTGTGTTTCTTGGTACGGCGCAGCAAATTGCACGAGTTTCTTACGTAGAGGCGTCACAGATAAATTACCCGCTGCAATGTCAGCGCGACCTTTTAATAATGACGGCACAACGTCTGAAATACTGTTAACTAACAAAAACTTAATACCATATTCAGTGGCAAATTCATTGACAAATAATGTGGCTAAATCATATTCAATACCAGCGAGCTGGTTGTTACCATCAATGTAATAGGTAGAAGGGCCAGCATGCGTGACAAAAATAAGCTCGTGTTTTGCACTATTCATATCGCCACTAACTGCGCCACTTAAATTTGCAGATGGTTTACAGCTTGTTAAGAGAGAGCTAATAAAAATATAACTAAATAATTTCAGCAGTAAACGCATGTTAGTCGTTTTCAGGTGGCTTGTTGAGGATGACGCTCGGTTACATTGCCGTTTGTAGCAATTAAAACAGTATTTGCTAAGTCATCAAAAATGCCATGTTCAACCACGCCAGGCGTGTTGCTAAGCGCTATGCTTAATGTGCTTGCATTAAGTTGACTTTCAAACCGCATATCGAGTACATAACTACCGTGCGAGGTAATCCAGAAACCATCTTTTGCGGCGTTAGGGCGCAAATCGCCTATGCCACCAATTGCCTCAAGGTTTCTTTTAGCAAGCTGCCACGCAAATGGAATGACTTCGATCGGAATAAGAAAATTTTGGCCGATATGTTTAACTAACTTACTTTCATCAGCTACGACAATAAACCGAGTAGCTGCTTTAGCGAGTAGTTTTTCTTTTACCAAATCGCTGCCACGCCCTTTTAGCAATGTGAAGTTAGGCGTAATTTCATCTGCGCCATCTACATATAAATCAATAAAGCTAATATGCTCAAGTGCAATAATGGACAATTGTAAAGACTGTGCTTTTTGCGCACTGATAGTGGAGCTAGCCACAGTGGTGATGTTCAAGCCTTCTGCTTGCTGGCGCCGCGCCAGTTCTTCAATAAAGTAATTAGCAGTAGAACCTGTACCTAAGCCAACTAACATGCCGCTTTGTACTAACTTGGCAGCCTCTGTTGCAACTAATTGCTTATCGTTCATTTGATTAAACTCCCTCAGAACTTCGTGTGCGTATAGATTGCATAAGCGTATTTCTTTTAATTTTTGAGTATTCCGTATATTAACC
>JBDNJL010000104.1:0-26193 GCA_041687795.1 Methylotenera sp.
TATCAAATTGATAAAGAAAACATTCTCGTCAACGAGGGCGGGATTTTAAGAACTGCAGGTGCAGCGCGTTCACGCGGACTTGAAGTAGATGTTGCTGGCAAACTGACTAATAAATTAGATTTGATTGCTACTTATGCTTACACCGATACCGAGTTACTTGAAGATAGACTAAAAGCTGCCATTGGTAATCCGTTGGCTGGTATTGCTAAAAATATTGCAAGTTTATTTCTTAATTACAGCGACGGTACTCCAGCAGCTGGTGGTCGCTGGACTGTAGGTGGTGGCGCTCGTTATGTTGGAGAACGCGCTGTTGATCCAATTAACACTTTTTTCTTAGATGGCTACACTGTAGCTGATGCCTACGCGGCATATGAGTGGAAGCAGTGGAATCACTTTGCTACATTGCACTTAAATGTTAAAAACCTATTTGATAAAACTTATTACCCCGGTGCTGTTAGTGGTGTTATTACTAATACAGGTGGTGGCACTATATTTTTAGGTGAACCACGACAGGTATTGCTGCAAGCAAATATTTTGTTCTAATTGAAATTCAACAGCTTACTAATCAATCAACTTAAAGAAGGTTATAAAATGAAATTTATCAAACTAATGGGCTTAATTTTTGGCCTGCTAAGCTCTTTGACTACTCAAGCACATTATTTATGGCTTGAGCAAGCAGACGGCAAAACTAAATTGTATTTTGGTGAGTATGAAGGAAACCTACGTGAAATAACAGGTGGGCGGTTAGATATGATTGCATCACCTCAAGCCATGACAAATCCAGAATTTGGTAAAAGTAATTCGCTTGAAATTACGCGTAGGGACAATTACTTAAATATTGCTACAACAGAAGCACAGCCAGTTGTTGCGCAAGAACTCACCATGAAAGTGAAAGATTTAACTAAGTATAATATTGGTATTGTGAAACCTATGTATTATGCAAAAATTGGCAATGCTAAGGCAGATGGTATTTCTGCATTGGATCTGGATATTCAATTGCTTGGCGACAATAAAGTGCGTGTTTATTTATATGGTAAGCCTCTTGCTAAAGCAAAGCTAAAAGTATATGCACCTAACCAATGGATGCAAGAGCTGGATACAAACGAGATTGGTGAAACCGCTTTCGTTACACCATGGACTGGTTTATATGTACTAAACGTTGGGACAGTGGAATCGGTAAAAGGCGAATTTAAAGGTGAAAAATACGATGGAATACGCCATGTTGGTAAGTTAACAATCATTAAATAAAATGCAATTTGATTTTAAAAAAAGTAGCGCAATAGGTAGTCAACGCGGCAATATACTTAGGTTAATAAGAAATGCGCATGGGTGGTTAGGCCTATGGGGCGCCGTGCTTGGTCTTTTATTTGGTTTGAGTGGTTTTTTACTTAATCACCGTAATGTCATGAAAATACCCGCTGTAAAAATGGAGGAGACTGAAATTCAGTTGCCCATCAGTGAACCACAGCCAAAAACCGCCGTTGAATTTACACGTTACATTCAAACAGCACTTAATGTTCCTCATGAACCAATTAAACCCAAAAACATTAGCAACAGTAAACCTGAATTTAAAGCTAAGTTTTTAAATAATACTGTTAATCAACCTGAAACCTTCAATGTGGAATTTCAATTGCCGCAAGTGAGAATTCAAGCAGAATATGTAATGGGTAATCAATTTGCGACAGTAAAGCGCGATGATGCCAATGCATGGGCATTTATATCGAGAATGCATAAAGGTGTTGGCGCGAACGTAGCGTGGGTTTTGCTAACAGATACCATTGCTGGCGCTATGATTGTATTGTCGATTACTGGAGTATTGCTCTGGACTAAAATGCGCGGTTCACGTTTAATCATGACGGCTTTAATATGTGGTTCTAGTTTTTTGGTAGTGTGGTTTACATTGCTAATGATGTAAATAACACGCGACACTTTACAGACGTGCTTTAAAGTGAGCCTGTACAAACCGTTAAGTTTTTTTACTTAGCATTTAAGGTAACAATGTTGTAAATATAGCCGCCAAAATAATATAAAGTATTTTGATATTTAGCTGGCACTTTTATGAATGTTGCCTGTCATTAAATTGTTAGTTTTTTTAATCTACAAGGTGAAATGAGATGTTAAATTCAAAAGCAAGTTTAATCGTATTAAGTATCGCAGGCAGCATGTTTGCCAACGTTGCAGCTGCAGGGGAGTGCGATGTCAATATTGAAGCTACTGCTGCAATGGCGTTTAATGTAAAAGAAATTGCAGTACCTAAAAAATGTAAAGAAATTACGCTGAATCTAAAAAACGCAGGCACGATGGCAAAAGCAATGATGGGCCATAATGTGGTGATTTCAAAAACATCAGATATGCAAACAGTAATAGCGGATGGTAATACAGCAGGTTTGGCTAATAACTATGTAAAACCAAACGATAAGCGTGTTGTTGGTTATACCGAAGTTATTGGAGGTGGTGAAAAAACATCCGTCAAAATTAAGCTTAATGATGTCAATACTAAAGATGCATATTCTTTTTACTGTAGTTTTCCAGGGCACGGTATGGTAATGAAGGGTGTCTTTAAACTTGTGTAATCAAAACTAGCGATGTAACCATACGAAAAAAAAAAGGCGACTTTTACGTCGCCTTTTTTATTGGCTGTTAGCGACTATTCAGGCGGAGTGTATTGCGAGTGATCAATTTTTATTGATCAAGTCCGAGCTTGAAAATACTACGGCCTAGTGAAAATTTGTCGTTACTTTTGTTTAATAATAAGGTTTAGTGGTCTGCCATAGCTTATTAATATGACAGTATGCATTACCATCGATCTAAACAAAAATAATACTTTATAGCCACGCATTTAAAATGTGTCTGTAAAATGTGGTTAAGTTTTAGCTAAGAATATAATTTTTTAGTTGTTTGATAAGGTCTTTTTGATCTTCAATCGTTTCTTTGACCATATCCCCCATGGATAGCACGCCGATGACTTTACCGTTTCCTATTACGGGTAAATGTCTAATACGACTTTCACTCATTAATTGCATTGCACTTTCAGAGGTGTCCTCAGGTTTCCCACAAAGCACTTTACTGGTCATTACCTCACTCACTTGCGTGGTTTTAGAAGACTTGCCTTGCAGTACCACCTCACGCGCATAATCACGCTCTGAAAAAATACCAACTAAATTTTCTTCGTTTAGCACAACCAATGCACCTATCTTGTATTCCGCTAAAATCACTAAAGCGTCATACACTGGGCGGTTTGGCGCAATACCAATGACTATTTTGTGTTGTTTGCTATCAATCATTTGTTGCAATGTTTTCATTAGACTCTCCTAAAATACTCATGTTTTATCCGGCTTTGGTTTTTAAATACTGTTTCTTAACTTTAAATATACACCTCTCAAATTTTTAGCCAATAGTTTTTACATAAATTCGCCACTTAACTTGACATAGTTAGCCAGCTAACTATAATAAACCTAATTATGTTGCAATTAAGAGATCTTCCCACTATAGAGGTGTTGGACAAATTTGCCCAACGCTACCAAGAGGCTGACATTTCAGCGATATCTGGATTTTTGTTTTTATTACGGGTGGCGACAGACTTATCAATTGCACTCGATGCCTGTTTAAGTAAGCATGCTTTATTACAAGGTCGCTGGTGGGTATTAATTCTACTGATGCGTGAAGAAAATAAAACCTCAACACCATCTGTGCTGGCAGAAAAAGCAGGTGTGACGCGGGCGACGATGACGGGTTTAATTGATGGCTTAGCGCAAAGTGGTTTGGTTTTACGCATTTATACCAATGATGACAGGCGGAGCATCAAAATTGCACTTACAGATGCGGGGCAAGCCAAATTAGATGTAGTGATGCCAGATTACTACCGCCGATTACGTCAATGCATGCAGGACTTGGACGAAACACGTCGCACACAACTAAATGAAATTTTAACTTTAATTAATGCAGGGATTCCTGCGTTTACTTAACGCTTTTTCACAGACACATTATTCACTCAACTCAGGAGATTAGCATGCAAATGAACAAAATTAAGTTAGCGCTTAGCTTAGCAACAGGTTTGGTAACGGCACTACCATTAGTTGCGTCGGCAGCCATACAAGATGCTGATAATAAAGCCGAATTAGGAGGCCAAGTAACAAAGCAAGGATATAGCAAGGTAGCAGAAGTCAACAAAGAGAGCGTAAAAAAACTGATTAATCAAAAAGGAAAACATTCTATGTCATCTATTCATACCGAAATTACCGCAATTAACACAGCTTACGATACTGCATTTAATCATAAAGATGCCGCGGCGATTGCAAAGCTTTACGTTGCAGACGCGCACGTCATGCCAGCGCCAGCAGGTGAGGTGGTTTCTGGCCGTGCCGAGATTGAAGCATTTATGGCGGGCTTAATTAAAGCAGGCGTTATTGACCACAAACTCACCATGATTGAAGTGGTAGAAGAAGGCAATATTGCTTATCAACGTGGCAAATGGGCGGGCGCGATGGTGGACGAAAAAGGGATACGCCAAACCTTTGGTGGCAACGTGCAAGTAGTATATCGCAAGCAAGCAGATGGCAAATGGTTAGCCGTGACGCACATCTGGAACTAATTTCAATGATGATTTAAGCCCAAAAAAATATGGAACAACAACGTAAAACTACAATACGTGCGTTTGTTGCGCTCTTCGTTCTTAGCTTTATTTGGGGCTATAACTGGGTGGTAATGAAAAACGCACTCGCTTACGCTGGCGCGTTTCAATTCGCAGCTTTGCGCACAGTGATTGGCGCATTTTGCTTATTTGGGTTAATTATTGCCATACGTAAACCCATGCGCGTTAAAGAAATGCCCACGATTATTTTACTGGGTATTTTGCAAACCAGTGGTTTTACAGGCTTGCTGATTTGGGCATTGGTTGAAGGCGGTGCAGGTAAAACCGCAGTATTGACTTACACCATGCCATTTTGGGTGATGGTGTTAGCATGGCCGCTTTTAGGCGAAAAGTTACGTGGCCTGCAATGGCCAGCGGCAATTTTGTCCACCATGGGCATGGTCTTTATTTTAGATCCATTACATTTAGGCACTGACCAATTTAGCATGTTTTTAGCGGTGCTCTCGGGTGTGTTTTGGGGCTTGTCTGTCATCGTGGCAAAAAAGCTCCACAAACATGCGCCAGACTTAGACTTACTGACGCTCACCGCTTGGCAAATGCTGTTTGGCTCAATTCCAATTGCCATTGCCGCTATTTTAATTCCCGCACCAGAAATTCAATGGACACCTTATTTTATTGGCGCAGTCATTTTTAATTCGGTCTTTTGTAATGCATTGGCGTGGTTGTTGTGGCTCTATGCACTACAAAAACTTAGTGCAGGTGTAGCTAGTATGTCGTCCATGCTCACGCCCGTGATTGGCGTGTTAGCTGCTTGGATACAGCTTCATGAAGTGCCTGATCACATGGAATCAACCGGCATGATTTTAATTGGCCTATCACTTGTGGTTATTTCGTATATTAGTATGCGCCAGCACAAACCAACGGAACCCGCGATGGGGCAAGAGTAAAACATTCATGACCATCGCAGCACCATAAAACTTAACAGTTATGCTCTATTAAAGTTGAAAATTTAACGTTCTTGCCGTTTTAAAGTAAAAAACATAACAGTTTTGCCCTTTCAAAGTAAAAAACTTAACTGTTTTTTACAGACACATGCTCATACAATTGCCTTAAAGTTGCCAGCATCACAATCTTAACTCACGTCCTACGCCTGTGATAAAATTCCATTTATTAATCAGCATTTAAAGGTTGTGGTATGGCAGGTCATAGTAAATGGGCAAACATTCAACACCGCAAAGGTCGTCAAGACGCAAAGCGCGGTAAAATTTTCACTAAACTAATTAAAGAAATTACCGTATCAGCGCGCTTGGGCGGCGGTGACACTGCCATGAATCCGCGCTTACGCGCTGCTGTAGCAGAAGCCAAAGAAGAAAACATGCCGTCAGACAATATTGTGCGCGCCATTAAAAAAGGCACAGGCGAGCTTGAAGGCGTGAACTACGAAGAAATTCGCTATGAAGGTTACGGCATTAATGGCGCAGCGATTATTATTGATTGTTTAACCGACAATAAACAACGTGCAGTCATGGATGTGCGCCATGCCTTAAGCAAACACGGCGGCAATTTAGGCACAGATGGTAGCGTAGTATTTATGTTTAAGCATTGCGGAAGCTTACTATACGCGCCGGGTACGTCTGAAGATAAAGTAATGGAAATTGCCCTAGAAGCAGGTGCAGAAGACGTGGTGACTGATGACGATGGCAGTATTGAAGTCATTACGCCACCAAACGACTTTTTAACCGTAAAAGAGGCGATGGAAGCCGCAGGCTTAAAAGCCGTGATTGCAGAAGTGACCATGAAGGCGAATTTAGAAACTACATTTACTGGCGATGATGCCGTGAAAATGCAAAAGATTTTAGATGCGCTAGAAGATTTAGATGACGTGCAAGACGTTTACACCACAGCCAATATAGAAGAAGAGTGAGTAACATTAGAATTTTAGGTATCGACCCAGGTCTGCGTTTAACAGGCTTTGGTGTGATAGAAAAAGTGGGTGAAAAAATTACCTATATTGCGAGTGGTACGATTAAAACAGCCAGCGCTAAAAAAAATAAAGTAGAAGGTGCAGTTGAGCGTGAAGAGTTACCCGCAAGATTGAAAATCATCTTAGATGGTTTGTTTGAGGTGATTGATACCTATCAACCTAACCAAGTTGCAATTGAAAAAGTATTTGTAAATGTTAATCCGCAATCTACTTTGTTGCTTGGTCAAGCGCGCGGCGCGGCAATTAGTGCAGCGGTGATTCGTGATTTAATTGTGGCAGAATATACTGCACTGCAAGTAAAGCAAGCCGTGGTTGGTAATGGGCATGCGCAAAAAGAACAAGTGCAAGAAATGGTCAAACGTTTATTAAAATTACCAGCAACACCAAGCCCCGATTCTGCCGATGCACTCGCATGCGCAATATGTCACGCTCATGGCGGACAAGGATTAGGGCGTTTAGCTACTGCAGGTTTTAGAGTGAAAGGCGGTCGGCTCATTGGCTAAGATTCAAAAAATTAAACGCTTCAGCTGATAGGATAACTGCATGATAGGTCGATTAAACGGGATATTGTTAGAAAAAACGCCGCCATTAGTATTAATAGATTGCAACGGCGTGGGCTACGAATGTGAAGTGCCTATGAGCACGTTTTATAATTTACCAGCGGTTGGCGAAAAAGTCGTGATGCTAACGCACTTTGTGGTGCGAGAAGACGCCCAACTTTTATATGGCTTTGGCTCGGACCAAGAACGCGCAACCTTCAGGCAATTACTCAAAGTGAATGGGGTAGGCGCAAAGTCTGCGTTGTCTATTTTAAGTGGGTTGTCGGTTGATGAGCTTGTACAAGCTGTGGCCTTACAAGAGTCTACCATGCTGACCCGTGTGCCGGGTATAGGCAAAAAAACGGCTGAACGACTATTACTAGAACTTAAAGATAAATTCACCGTTGCAGGGTTAACCTCTAGCAGTGCAAATCAAGCAAAATCTGCCAGTAGCGATGTATTAAACGCACTTATTTCATTAGGGTACAATGAACGCGAAGCACTTGCCGCGGTGAAATTGCTACCAACCGATGCAACGGTTGCAGATGGCATTAAGCAAGCGCTTAAATCTTTGTCAAAATAATTCTAATTACTAAAGCGAAACTGCTACATGATAGAAACCGATCGCCTCATAGCACCGGCTAATGAAAGCCCTCAAGAAGAGGCTTTAGAGCGAGCGTTACGCCCCAAGCTTTTAGAAGAATATGTGGGGCAAGAAAAAGCGCGTAGCCAGTTGGAGATTTTTATCAATGCTGCGCGTGGTCGTAGCGAGGCGCTAGACCACGTTTTATTGTTTGGCCCGCCTGGGTTAGGCAAAACCACTTTAGCGCATATTATTGCTAAAGAAATGGGTGTGAATATGCGTCAAACCTCAGGCCCAGTATTAGAGCGTGCAGGTGATTTAGCTGCATTACTAACTAATTTAGAACCTAATGACGTCTTATTTATTGACGAAATTCATCGTTTATCTCCTGTGGTAGAAGAAATTTTGTATCCTGCGATGGAAGATTATCGACTTGATATTATGATAGGTGAAGGCCCTGCGGCGCGCAGTGTAAGACTAGATTTGCCACCCTTTACATTGATAGGCGCAACCACGCGTGCGGGCATGTTGACGAATCCACTTCGAGACCGCTTTGGTATCGTGTCGCGTTTAGAATTTTATACTTCAGAGGAATTAGGTCGTATAGTGCAGCGTAGTGCTGGTTTGTTAGAAGTTGAAATGGTCGATACTGGCGCGATTGAAATTGCCAAGCGCTCACGTGGCACGCCACGCATTGCCAATAGATTGTTGCGCCGTGTGCGCGACTACGCGCAAGTAAAAGGCGATGGCCGCGTGTCCGCTAGCATTGCAGATGCAGCGCTCAAAATGCTAGATGTAGATAAGCTAGGTTTTGATGTGATGGATAGAAAGCTACTGCAAGCCGTGCTAGAAAAGTTTGGTGGTGGGCCAGTAGGTTTGGACAATTTAGCGGCTGCGATTGGTGAAGAACGCGACACGATTGAAGATGTGCTAGAGCCATATTTAATTCAGCAAGGTTATTTAATGCGCACGCCGCGTGGGCGCGTGGCGACGAGTCAAGCTTACGAACATTTTGGTTTGCCCATGCCTAAACATTTAACGCCAGATTATCTAGCGCAATAAATGGCGACTACCCAAACCAACAGTAATAAAACCCAGAACATGCAACAAACTGTACAGACTTTTAGCTGGCCAGTGCGCGTCTATTATGAAGATACGGACAGCGGTGGCGTGGTGTATCACGCCAATTATTTAAACTTTATGGAGCGCGCTAGAACCGAATGGCTTCGCGCTTTAGGTTTTGAGCAAACGGATCTCAAAGCGCAACTGCACGTAATATTTGTGGTGCACAGTATGGCGTTACAATTTAAAAGCCCTGCACGGTTTAATGATGAGATTATTGTGCAAAGCCAGCTAATTAAAGTTGGGCAAGGTAGTATAGAGTTTACACAGACAATTACGCGGGCCACGAAAGTGCTTATTGTGGCCAATGTAAAACTTGCCTGTGTTGATAGCGAAACTTTTAAGCCAACAATGATTCCTGCTATGGTAAAAAAAGCGATGCAAAATGTGTCTGTAAAAAACTGTTAAGTTTTTTATCTTTAAGGGCAAAACCGTTAATTTTTTTGTAAAAAAAAGTCAAAAATCATTAAATTAATCAAACTGGAGTAATTATGGATGTAGCAGTTGCCAATGATATGTCAATTATGACGCTAATTGCAGGTGCAACATTGCCTGTAAAAGCGGTGATGGCGATTTTACTGATTACTTCATTATTTTCATGGTGGTATATTTTTATTAAAGTATTCACTATTAAACGTGCTGAAAAAGATGCAGAAAGTTTTGAAGACGCCTTTTGGTCTGGAGGCGATTTAAATAAATTATATGAAGGTATTTCTGCTGGTCGTCGTAAACCACAAGGCATGGCTGCGATTTTTGAAGCGGGCTTTAAAGAATATTTACGCCATAAACAACAGCGCGCAGATGGCAGGGTAGAAATTAACGACGTAATGGAAGGCGCACGCCGTGCAATGCGTGCCACTTATAACCGCGAATTAGATGACCTTGACGCACACTTACCATTCTTGGCTTCTGTAGGTTCAGTTAGCCCTTACATTGGCCTGTTTGGCACTGTGTGGGGCATTATGAATTCGTTTCGTGGTTTATCCAATGTTGCGCAGGCCACACTTAGCCAAGTAGCGCCAGGTATTGCAGAGGCGCTAATAGCCACTGCAATTGGTTTATTTGCTGCAATTCCAGCGGTTGTTGCCTATAATCGCTTCGCGAGTTCAGTGGATAGACTTTCAGTGCGATATGAGAGCTTTATGGAAGAATTTACCAATATTTTGCAACGCAAATCATAAAGGTTGAGCGCTATGTCACGCTCTCGTAAACGCCGCTTAATGAATCAAATTAATGTTGTCCCATATATTGACGTGACGTTGGTGCTACTCGTTATTTTTATGGTTACAGCGCCAATGACTAACCCTGGTGTGGTGGATTTGCCGCAAGTTGGGCAAGCCCTTAAACAGCCGATTGCACCGTTGGTGTTGACAGTAAAAGCCAATAACACGATTGAGCTTGATAATAAGCCGTTGGAGCGTGATGCGCTTTTGCTGGCAGTTAGACAAAGTTTAGATAAAGCACCGCAACGGTCTGTAGTAATCGCTGCTGATAAAAATGTGAAATATGACGATGTAATTGGTGTGATGGACCTGCTTAAGCAAAACAAAGTTGAAAAAGTAGGCTTATTACTCAAGCCCGCCGCTTAATACAAAATTAGGCTACTGATACTTAATGTTACGTAAATCTGAAAATACAGTATCTCTTAAAGCGGGCATGCTGGCCATTGGTGTGCATGTAGGTCTATTCGTAGCGTTGCTATTATCCGTTAACTGGCAAACCACCCACACTGTAAGCATTGCAGAAGTTGAGTTGTGGGACACTATTCCTGCTGTATCAAAGCCGGCACCTATACCTGTGCCAGTTATCGCGACTAAGCCGGAACCTAAGCCAGCAACTGTAATTGAAAAGCCAGTTGAGCCTCAATCAGAGCCTAAAGCTGATATTGTGATTAAAAAAGAAGTCAAACCTAAACCGACAGAAAAGAAACCAATTGAAAAGGAAAAACCTGATGCATTGGCTGCGCTTAAAAAGCAGATGATGCAGGAGGAACAACAAAAAGAAAAAGATGTACAAGCTGATAAAAGAAAAGAAGAGTTATCTAAATTGCAGCAAGAGTTATTAGGTGAAAGTAAAAACCAAAACGTTCAAAAATCATCCGCTTCAGCAGGAGAAATCGATAAATATAAAGCGCAAATTCAACGAAAAATTCAACAAAAAGTGAATAAATCTTTTTGTGGGTATGGCAAACCAGAGTTGACGTTTGAAATTACTTTGTCGCCAGATGGTATGTTGCAAGGTGATCCTAAACTTATAAAATCAAGCAATATCAGCGCTTGCGACGATGCGGTTGACCGCGCAATTTTGACATCTCAGCCTTTGCCATTGCCTGAAGATATAAGCTTGCGCTCACAATTTAGAAACTTAACACTTAAATTTCGCCCTAATGATGAGTAAAACTTAAAGGTAACTTTTTTACTAAAGATACGATATTTAACATTCTTTACATCTTTAAGCCTTTAGGATAATTGCGGTTAAGCGTAAAATGATGTGTTACTCGCAAAAGCCGTTGACTGAGTTTGTTATAAACTAAGGCCATAATTAATTTAAGGTAAAATTTGCCAATGATAGTTAAAGGTTTTTTCAGCTACTTGCCCCGCGTAATTTTTACGCTCACGCTTGGAGTTGTTCCTCACAGTAGTTTTGCCGCGCTCACTATCGAAATTACTGGCGGTGGCGCGCAACAAATTCCTATTGCTATCGTGCCTTTTGCTCAAGAATCTACCGCGCAAGCGAACCAACAAACTCTAAGCCAAATTGTTAATGCAGATTTACGCCGTAGCGGCTTATTTAAAGTGCTAGAAACTGGCGGTGTTGCAAGTCGCCCGTCTGATATTAGCCAAATTAAATATGCTGAATGGCAAGCCTTGCAAGCGCAAGCAATGGTTGTGGGTAAAGTAGAGTCTTTAGCGGGAAATCGTTTAAAAGTCAGTTTTAAACTAGCCGACGTGTTAAAACAAACGCAACTTGCGGGTATGGAATACAACATTACACCTAATCAATTACGATTAACCGCACATAAAATTGCGGATGTGATTTACCAAAAACTCACAGGTGAAAGCCCAATTTTTGCAAGTCGTATTGCTTACATTAACAAAGCAAAAGGTCGCTATGCATTGCAAGTAGCTGATGCTGACGGTGAAAATCCACAAACTGTAGTGTCATCTGCAGAGCCTATTATTTCACCTGCTTGGTCGCCAGATGGAAGCAAAATTGCATATGTTTCGTTTGAAAAGAAAAAGCCAATTATTTTTGTTCAGTCGTTGCTCACGGGCCAGCGTTTAACCTTAGCAAACTTTAAAGGCAATAACAGTGCGCCCACATGGTCGCCAGATGGTACAAAGTTAGCCATAGTGCTAACTTATGCTGCAAACTCACAAATCTATCTTATCAATGCCGACGGTACAGGTTTAAAACAGCTACTTAAAAGCGGTGCGATTGATACCGAGCCACAATGGTCGCCAGATGCTAAGTGGCTGTACTTCAGCTCAGACCGTGGCGGAAAACCACAAATTTATAAAGTATCTAATATCGGCGGCGAGGCGCAACGTGTTACTTTCGAAGGCAACTATAATGTAAGCCCAAGAATATCGCCTGATGGTAAGTCGCTTGCCATGATTCGTAATGATGGCGGAAAGTATCGCGTAGCACTGCAAGATTTAGCTACAGGCCAAGTGCAATTTTTAAGCGATGGAGGGCAAGATGAGTCACCAAGTTTTGCGCCAAATGGTCGTGTGTTATTGCACGCTACACGAGTGAGCGGTCGTGGTGCATTAGCGGCCGTGTCTAGCGATGGACGAGTAAAGCAGCGTTTAAGCGAATCGGGTGGCGATATTCGTGAGCCAGCATGGGGTCCTTTACTAAACTAGGTCCGGCGATAGGGTATTTGCCAAATACTTAACCGATTTTTATAGACACATTTTTTTACAGCAGGTTTTTTTAAATAACGACGGGAGATTTAATATGAAACAAATCAATTTGAGCAAAAAACTAGTAGGTACACTCGTGTTAGCTTTATTGCTAGCTGCTTGTAAAAGCACGCCTATGGTAGATAAACCAGCTGCAGTTGAGGATAAAAATCCAACGAACTCAGCATCTACAATGGGTGATTCATCAAGCGCAGACCCAAATGGTATTAAAGAGTTAAACGTTGACGGCGCTGCATCAACTGGTAACAATCCACTAAACGACCCAAATAATATTTTGTCAAAACGCAGCGTATTCTTTGCTTTTGATAGTGATGCGGTAAAGGCAGAATTTGCACCAATGATAGAGGCGCATGCTAAATATCTACTTGCTAACGGTGATGCAAAATTGATTTTGCAAGGTAATACGGATGATCGTGGCACGCGTGAATACAATTTATCACTAGGCCAACGTCGTTCAGTTGCGGTAAAAAAATCACTTAATTTATTAGGTGTGCAAGATAAGCAAATCGAAACGATTAGTTATGGTGAAGAAAAAGCCACTACATGTTCTGATGAAGCTTGTTACCAAGCTGCGCGTCGTGCAGATATTGTGTATGTAGGCGAGTAATTAAAAGCCTTATTTAAAGTGATGTAGAGTAAATATGATGAAAAAACTGATTCTGGCAAACGCAATATTCATGACACAACTTTTTTCGGCAACAGGCCACGCGGCGTTGTTTGATGACACCGAAGCGCGCAAAAAAATACTTGAATTAGAAGCAAGCATGACTAGCCAGAATCAGGCATCACAAGCAGCAATTGCGGATTTGAAAAAAAATCAGCAAGCACTAGAACAAAAAGTTGGCGTGTTGCAAAGCCAAACCTTGGTCGATATGCTGAACCAAATTGAGGTGCTTAAGCAAGAACACGCAAGATTAAAAGGTGATTTGGAGCTGGCAAACCATAATATTAACAACACCCAACAACGCCAAAAAGATTTATACAACGATACAGATACTCGTTTGCGTAAAATTGAAGCGGCTGCAGGTCCATCATTAGAGGGTGGTGTTGAAAATGTTACCGCCACCCCTGAAAAAAACTCGCAAGAATATCAATTGCTAGAGCTTGCTAACGGCTTATCTACGGAAGGCAAGCATAAAGACGCATACAATGCCTATGATAAATTTTTAAGAGATTACCCTAATAGCGCCTATGCACCAGAGGCTAAGTATGGCTTGGGATACTCACAGTTTGCATTAAAAAATTATAAATCTGCCATTGCAACGCAACAAAAAGTGATTGACTTACATCCAGAGAGCGCAAAAGTGCCAGACGCAATGTTCAATATGGCTAATAGCCAAATTCAACTTGGCTTAGTGCCAAACGCGAAAAAAACTTTGCGAGATTTAATCGCTAAATTTCCAAGTAGTGATGTTACGCCAGGTGCGCAAAAGCGCCTAAAAGCGCTTGAGGCTATTAAATAACCATTGAAAGCGCTTATATAATCAATAACTTGTTGCAACATTGCATAGATTTTTAAGTTAAAATGGCGCCTGTTTATGAAACTGGCGCTATTTTTTAGTCTAAGCGATTGATGAGTTTTAATTTGGCTACTGTAAAAATCCACGAAATATTCTATTCGCTACAAGGCGAATCCTCACGCGTAGGTTTGCCTACTGTATTTGTGCGCCTCACAGGTTGTCCTATGCGCTGTGGATATTGTGACACTGCCTATGCATTTAATGGTGGTAGCAATATGTCGCAAGATAAAATTTTGCAAAAGGTGGCTGACTTTACCGCTTCGCAACTCGGGACTAAATTCGTGACTGTGACTGGAGGCGAACCGCTTGCGCAAAAAAGTTGCTGGCCGCTTTTAACTGCATTATGCGATGCTGGCTATAGCGTTTCTTTAGAAACAGGCGGCGCGATTGACACTGTAAAAGTTGATCCAAGAGTTGCGGTAATTTTAGATATTAAAACACCAGGATCAGGTGAGCTTAAAAATATGCGTATGGATAATATCGCGCATTTAAAAGCCCAAGATGAAGTGAAATTTGTGCTGTGCGACCGGGCAGACTACGATTGGGCAAAAAACATAATCGCTGAATACGCACTCCATAAAATTTGTACTGTATTATTTTCACCTGTATACAATCAAGTGAATCCAACAGAATTAGCCCAATGGATTTTGCAAGACAATTTACCAGTTCGTATGCAATTGCAGCTTCACAAAATATTATGGGGCGAGCGTCCAGGCGTTTAATTCCTTAAATTTTACTAATAAAATGATTGCGAATATTAAAGCTGTTAAAAAAGCTGTTGTTCTACTTTCTGGTGGGTTAGATTCTGCTACCGTACTTGCCATTGCAAAGTCACAAGACTTTGACTGTTACTGCTTAAGCTTAGATTATCATCAGCGTCATATTGCAGAGTTACATGCGGCTAAAAATGTGGCAGAAAGATTAGGCGCTAAGGCACATAAAACAGCACAATTAGATTTATCTTTATTTGGTGGCTCTGCACTAACGGATAACAATATTGACGTTCCTGAACAAGAAACTAGCGGCATTCCAGTGACTTATGTCCCTGCGCGTAACACAATTATGCTTTCACTCGCGCTTGCTTGGGCAGAAGTGTTGAAAAGCCAAGATATTTTTATTGGCGTGAATGCGCTAGATTACTCAGGCTATCCTGACTGCCGCAGCGAATACGTCAGTGCGTTTCAAAACATGGCAAATTTAGCCACCAAAAGTGCAGTAGAAGGCCATACAATCACAGTGCATGCGCCGCTGATTGATATGACAAAAGCGCAAATTGTACAGCTTGGTACACAGTTAAATGTAGATTATGCGATGACAGTCTCGTGCTACCAAGCTGACACAGCAGGCGAAGCCTGCGGCTTGTGTGATTCTTGCAGATTACGAATTGAAGGTTTTCGAGCGGCTGGCTTGGCAGATCCAACAAGGTATGTTTCGAATCACTAAGTGGTTGTTTGTCAATCATGTTAAAAATGTGTCTGTAAATTTCGGTTAAGTTATTTAATAGTCAAACTCATTTGATTTAATTCAATAAGTAGTTGTAAAATTACTTGCCAAAACGGTAGTTATTCGCGTACAATCCGCGCCTTTCTGCGATAAATTTACAAAAAGAGAACATAAGTATGGTTATTATTCGTTTAGCTCGTGGTGGCGCGAAAAAAACTCCCTTCTACAGCTTGGTAGTTGCTGATTCACGTAATCGTCGTGACGGCCGCTTTATTGAGCGTGTTGGTTTTTACAACCCATCTGCAAAAGCTGGCGCTGAAGGCTTGCGTATTGATACAGCACGCGTAGCACATTGGACAAGTCATGGCGCACAATTGTCAGATACGGTTGCACGCTTGGTCAAGTTTCACGCTAAAGGCCCTGAATTTGCGATTGCTTCTAAAGCAAAAGATGCTGCAAAAGCTGACGCTGTTAAAGCAAAAGCAATAGCCTTGGAAGCTGCTAAAGTTAAAGCAGCCGCAGATGCTGCAAAAGCTGAAGTAGATGCTAAAGCCGCAGAAAAAGCTGAAGCTGATAAGGCGGCAGAAGCTGCATCTGCATTAGAAGCCGCTCCTGAAGCAACAGTTGCTGAAGAAGCACCTGCAGCAGATGCTGAAATACCTGCTGCTGAAGCTTAATATTTGCAACGTATTTGAACGTTTGCGATTTAAATATTTGCATCACCTTTATAGACAATCTAAAGGCGTTTTGCAAATATGATTAAACAAAAATCTGTGGCAAAAATCTGTGGCAAAAAACTGTGGATAGCATGGTAGTAATGGGGCGCATTGTTGCGCCTTACGGCGTTTTCGGCTGGTTAAAGGTAGTGCCAGACACTGAAGCGTTTGTCGGCTTGTTTGATTACGACACTTGGTGGCTAGGCAAAGGCGATGACTGGCGTGCATACAAGGTTGAAACTGCTAAAGTACATAATGATGTACTCGTAGTAAAGTTGCTTGGTATTGATGACCGCGATGCCGCTTTTGCATGTAAAAGTAAACAAGTGGCAGTTCCTAGAGCGCAATTGCCAGCACCTGAAGATAATGAATATTACTGGTCTGACTTAATTGGTGTGAATGTTAAAAACCAGCAAGAGATTAATTTGGGCGTAATTACAGACGTATTTGAAACTGGTGCAAACGATGTGCTTGCGGTTCAAAAGTCATTTGATGCCGTTGACGTTGATAAAAATAATAAAGCACAAATGGTTGAAAGATTGATTCCATTTATTGCCGATGTGGTGCTGAATGTAGATTTAGCCACTAAGACAATGTTGGTAGATTGGGACGAAAACTTTTAATAGTGTGATGACTAAGGATTAGTAAATGGCAAATTTTAAGTTTGATGTCATTACGATCTTTCCTGAAATGTTTGAAGCAATTATTAAATATGGCATTACTAGCCGCGCATTACATAAAAAAATTTTTAGTTTGCAATGTTGGAATCCACGAGACTTCACCACTGATAACCATAAAACAATAGATGATAGACCTTACGGTGGCGGCCCTGGCATGTTGATGTTAGCTGAACCGTTAGAAAAAGCGATAGAAGCAATTAACTTTGCTAACAGTCAAGAAGCTAAAGAAAAAGTAGAAAGCTGGGTTATCCATCTTTCACCAGCGGGTAAATCGCTGACGCATGAAAAAGTCATGCAATTGCTTCAAAAGCAAAGTTTGGTATTGCTCACAAGTCGTTATGAAGGCGTTGACCAGCGCTTGATTGACACACATGTAGATGAAGAAATATCAATCGGTGACTATGTATTAAGTGGCGGCGAAATACCCGCTATGGCGTTAATAGATGCCATAGTGAGGCAATTGCCAGGGTGTTTGGGTGATGGCGATTCTGCAATTGAAGATTCATTTGTAGATGGTCTGCTAGATTGCCCACACTACACAAGACCAGTAGAATACAAAAGCGTAAAAGTGCCAGAAGTTTTAATGTCTGGTAATCATGCAAAGATTAAGCAATGGCGTTTAAAAATGTCGTTGCATAGAACTCGGGACAAACGTCCTGATTTATTGGCCGCAAGGCTGTTGACGAAAGAAGAAGCACGGCTGCTACAAGAAGACTAGTGATAGTCGAGGATAGCAGGAACAAGTTTCTTCATAATTAAAAGGAACTCTAACGGGAAACCAGCGGAGATAAACAAGATGGCAGATATTATTAAAATGTTGGAAGAGGAAGAAATTGCCCGTTTAGGCAAAATTATTCCAGTATTCGCACCAGGTGACACTGTTGTTGTTGGTGTAAACGTGGTTGAGGGTACGCGTAAACGCGTACAGTTATATGAAGGTGTCGTGATTGCAAAACGTAATCGTGGTTTAAACTCATCATTCATCGTACGTAAAATCTCTTCAGGTGAAGGCGTTGAGCGTACATTCCAAACTTACTCACCATTGATTGCTTCAATCGATTTGAAACGTCGCGGCGATGTGCGTCGTGCTAAGTTATACTACTTACGTGAGCGTTCAGGTAAGTCTGCACGTATTAAAGAAAAATTAGTATCACGTGAAAAAGAAGTCATGGCACCAGCCGCAGCAGATTAAGTTTTTAATCTAAGCTAGTCAAAAAGCCTCAAGTTTTAATTGCTTGGGGCTTTTTCATTTTATGTAAAATTTAAGTTTGTGCTGGTTGATACATATTTAAAACTGCTTTAAGCTAACTGCATGTCAAACAGCCCGCAAATTCAGCACAACGCTTTTTTAAACACGCCATTCGGTGCGGTCGCAATTTTGGCTTTTAATCAACAATTATCGGTTGAGCTACTACCAAAACTTAACGGTTTTGATTTTGAAGGTAAAAAAATTACCGGTATAGACCTTGAAAGTAAAAAACTTAACGTTTTTTTACAGGCAGATTTTTGTAATGAAAATGCTTTAGTCAAAAGTGCTTATAAACAAATTCAGCAATATATACAAGAACCCACAACAAGATTTAATCTACCTGCCAATATTGGCGGAACAGCTTTTCAGCAACGCGTTTGGCAAGCTATCTCTGCGATTCCGTTTGGGCAAACGCGCACATATGGACAGCTTGCGCGTAGCGTCGGATCAGGCCCGCGCGCAGTCGCAAATGCATGTGGCGCAAATAACTTACCTTTGATTATTCCATGCCACCGCGTAGTCGGAAAAAACGGTTTGGGCGGTTTTATGCAAAGCAAGCCGAATGGCTTGCAAGTTAAACACTGGTTACTAGCACACGAAGGTGCACAAGGTTTTGCGCATGAGTGAGCAAGCATTCACTCTACCATCTGAAGGTCACCAAAACCTTGCCGAACTAGATAACTTTATAGACCATATTTGGTTAGAAGATGGTTTATCTAAAAACACGCTAGAAAGTTATCGACTAGATTTAATCAGTTTTGCGCATTGGTTAACCATGCAAAACAAACAATTTTTGAGTGTGAATCAAGCCGATATTCAGCAATATTTAGCAGTTAAATTTCCGCTAAGTAAGCCACGTAGCATTAGCCGACTAATTGCTAGTTTACGCCGTTTTTACCGCTATTTACTGCGCGAAAATAAAATACAGATAGACCCAACTTTGCAAATAGAATCACCCAAATTACCACGTAGCTTACCTAAAAGTTTGAATGAAGATGAAGTTATTTCCCTACTCAATGCGCCAAACTTAAGTGAGGCAACAGGAATTCGTGACCGTGCCATGCTAGAACTTTTATACGCCTGCGGTTTACGTGTTTCTGAATTGGTTGGTATTAAAGTCACCGAGGTAAGCATTAGCGATGGTGTAGTTCGCGTCACTGGCAAAGGTAGCAAAACAAGATTGGTGCCGATGGGTGAAGATGCTGCAGATTGGATTTCACGCTATTTAAGTGAAGCACGCCATGCAATTTTAGGTAAAAAATTATGCGATGCACTCTTTGTAACAAATCGCAGTGCGGCTATGACACGCCAAGCTTTCTGGTACTTAATTAAGCGCTATGCGTTGCTGGCAGGCATTACCAAACATATGTCGCCGCATGTGTTGCGCCACGCATTCGCTACACATTTGCTTAATCGCGGCGCAGACTTGCGCGTAGTACAAATGTTGCTCGGGCATTCAGATATTTCTACTACGCAGATTTATACGCACGTGGCGCGTGAAAGATTGAAGCAGTTACATTCTGTGCATCATCCGCGAGGGTAATTGTCTTGATTGTTTACTCTGATCCAATCAACCATTCATCAGAAACAAGCTTGTTATCCTCCCAGTCTTTGATGAGTGTCTTAGCTTGTGAATAATATTCATCTGCAACACTTACGCTAACGCAACCAGTCATTGGCAATTCACCAGCGCCACTTTGTAAATGTTCGCCATATACAAAAGCCTCAATTTCAAACATCTTGAGTACGCCTTTTACTAAATATGCTTCAATGCTGTTTGCTGCATCAAACACAATTTTCATGATTTAATTTCACGCTCAATCACAACGCCTAATGCCTTCAGTCCCAACAATATAGCAGGCTTTGCAACTTTAATTTTTACGATTAACGCACCAAATTCATTAAAAATAAGTTGGCAAATATGTTCAGCTAAAGCTTCTACCAATTGAAAACTATTTTCGCTCAAGGTTTCTTTAATGCGAGCAACCACAGCGCCATAATCAATGGTGTCAGCAATTGCATCACTTTTGCAGGCTTTAGATAAATCGTAGCCTATCTCAATATCAAGTATGATAGTTTGTGGCAATACGCGCTCCCAAGCGGGTACGCCTAGTTTGGTTTTTACTTTGAGTTCGCTAATAAATATTGTATCCATACGCTAAAGCCTTTTACAGTAATTCTATGGTTTGATTCTTTGCCGTGATTTTAACTATGGCTAGAATGCAGTAATATAATAGCAATATTACTCGTATTGAAAAAAGTTAAGTTTAATAAATTGGGAAAGGTTGTTATGGATGAATTAGGGTTTGTACCAGTCACGTTGATTCCTGTTATTTGGATAATTGGCGCTTATCTGTTGGGCTCAATTGCGTTTGGTATTGTGGCGAGCAAGTTGTTTGGCCTGCCGGACCCACGCACCGTTGGCAGTGGCAACCCAGGCGCTACCAATGTATTGCGGAGTGGAAAAAAAACAGCGGCAATACTTACTTTGCTAGGTGATGCCCTAAAAGGTTTTCTGCCAGTATGGTTAGCTATACAGTCAAATATGCTTATGTGGGTGGTGGCATCTGTTGGTATTGCAGTATTTTTAGGGCATTTATACCCAATATATTATAAATTTAAAGGTGGTAAAGGTGTGGCAACGGCGCTTGGTGTGATGTTGGCGCTGTCACCACTGCTAGGTTTATCGGCATTGGTCACTTGGATTGTGGTGTTTACGGTATCACGCTACTCATCACTAGGTGCAATTGTTGCGGCAGGAATGGCGCCGCTATATGCGTGGCTTTTATTGATGCCATATAAAAATTACGTGATTGCTGTGACTATAATGTCTATATTGCTTATTTGGAGACATAAAACAAATATTCATAAACTGCTGGACGGCACAGAGGCTGGTTTTGGCAAAAAGAAGTAAATTTTTTACTATCTTCTTATAAATCTAGATTAAGAAACTAAGGCGCAGTAAGCTCACTTAAATCCCAGCGTGGTTTCACACTAAAGCTATAATCATCATTTAGTTTGCTTTGTAGCGACATTGCCTTAAAGCGCATTGCACCTGCGAAAGCAATCATAGCCCCGTTATCAGTACAAAACTCCAAACGCGGATAGCTGACTTTACATAATTTGCGTTTAGTTGCGGCGTTTAATTTTTGTCGCAGTTTAGTATTTGCACCCACGCCGCCAGAAACCACTAAATTATCTAGGCCAGTTTCACGCAGCGCGCTCATGCATTTTGTGGTTAGTACGTCGGTCACGGCCTCTTGAAACTCCCACGCAATATCTGCCTGTGTTTTAGCGTTAAGTATTTCGCCATTTGCCGCGTGCTGGTTCACTAAAGTCAATACGGCAGTTTTTAAACCGCTAAAACTAAAGTTTAAGTCACCACTGTTAAGAAGTGGGCGTGGCAATTTAAACTGTGCGGCACCATTTTCTGCAAGTTTTGCTAGCGCCGGACCGCCCGGATAGCTCAAACCTAGTAGTTTGGCAGTTTTATCAAATGCTTCGCCTGCGGCATCATCTAAAGTATCACCTAATAATTCATATTTACCAATGCCATCTACTCGCATTAACTGACTATGCCCGCCAGAAACTAATAGAGCGACAAATGGAAAGACTGGCGGATTTTCTTCTAATAACGGCGCTAGTAGGTGTCCTTCAAGGTGATGCACATTAATAGTCGGAATTTGCAAGCTATACGCAAGCGCTTCAGCAAAGCTAGTACCCACTAATAATGCGCCAGATAATCCAGGCCCTTGCGTATAAGCAATGGCATCAATATCTTGCAAGGTTTTTTTAGCGGTTTTTAGTACGTTTTCAGTAAGTGGTAACACATGACGAATATGATCACGCGAAGCGAGTTCTGGGACTACACCGCCATATTCTGCGTGCATTTCCACTTGTGAATGCAGCGCGTGGGACAATAAACCAAGCTCGGTATCGTATAATGCAATGCCTGTTTCGTCGCAAGAAGACTCAATGCCAAGGATAATCATAAGAAACAGTCAGAAAAAAGTGAATAGTTATTGATAAAACATGATTATATGATTAAAATAGAGGACTTTTCTCAAGTTTATAGATTTAGCTGCTAATCTATATGTTGTTTATAAATTTGAGTACCTTCAGTTAAAGAGAGAATGAATGTCTAGTGTCCGTGTAAAAGAGAATGAACCGTTTGACGTAGCATTACGTCGTTTTAAACGCTTAATTGAAAAAACTGGTTTGTTGAATGACCTTCGCGCACGCGAATTTTATGAAAAACCGACGTGGGAACGTAAACGTAAAGCTGCTGCCGCGGTTAAACGTCAATATCGTCGTTTGCGCAACCAAACATTACCAGCCAAATTGTACTAAGGCTTCTACTTAGTTAGATGGTAGTGCAGTTAAAAGCTCAGATTACTGAAGACATGAAAAATGCTATGCGCGCTAAAGATAGTGTGCGCTTAGGCACAATTCGGTTGCTCCAGTCTGCAATTAAACAGCGTGAAGTAGATGAGCGCATTGAGTTAGATGACAATAATGTGATTAGCGTCATTGAAAAAATGCTTAAACAACGTCGTGACTCCATCAATGCTTACGAATCTGCAAATCGCAAAGATTTAGTAGATATTGAAAAAGCTGAGGTATTGGTGTTGCAAGAATACTTGCCGCAACAATTGACGAATAGTGAAATTAACACAATTTTAGAAAAAGTAGTGACGGAAACTGGCGCTGCTGGCATTAAAGATATGAGCAAAGTCATGGCAGCAATTAAGCCTCTGGTGGCTGGTCGTGCGGATATGGGCAAAATATCAGGACTGATTAAAACGCGTTTAGCTTGAGTAAATTAGCTAACAGCATTATCCAAAAGGAGCGAACGCTCCTTTTTTGTTTTCTAAGTTTGACGTAAAAGGCAAAAGTATCTTAAACGCTTTTTCAAGTAAAATGTGTCTATAAAAAACCGTTAAGTTGCTTCGGTAAAGTTGCCCAACCTGCATTACTTGCTAAGAAAGTGAACACTTAAGATTGATTCCTGAAAGCTTTATTCAAGAGTTGCTCAATCGCGTAGATGTGGTTGATGTCATCGATAAAAGTGTGCCGCTGAAAAAAGCGGGTGCAAATTATTCCGCCTGTTGTCCGTTCCATAATGAAAAATCTCCAAGTTTTACCGTAAGTCCTACCAAACAGTTTTATCATTGTTTTGGCTGCGGCGCCCATGGTACTGCTATTGGATTTTTAATGGAATATCAAGGCTTAAGCTTTGTAGAAGCGATTAATGAGCTCGCGCGCACGGTCGGCATGATAGTACCGCAAGAAACGCGCGATGCAAACCAAGTGGAGTCGCGCAAGGCGGGCCTGCAAGCGATGTTGGGTTTGCAGGACTCGTTAGAGCAAGCAGCACAATATTACAAAGCTGAACTTAAAAAATCTCTGCGTGCCATCGAATATTTAAAAAGTCGAGGTTTAAGTGGCGTCATTGCTGCTAAGTTTCAAATTGGTTATGCGCCAGCAGGTTGGCAAAACTTACAAAATGTATTTTCAAATTATGAAAATGAAACTTTAAATATTGCTGGCTTGGTAGTTACAAACGAGCAAGGTAAGCGTTATGATAGATTTCGCGACCGCATAATGTTTCCTATTCAAGACCAAAAGGGCCAAGTGATTGGCTTTGGTGGGCGTGTTATTAATTCTGAAGATACACCAAAATACTACAACTCACCTGAAACGCCCTTGTTTCAAAAAGGTCATGAGTTATATGGCTTATTTTTAGCGCGTCGTGCAATACGCGATGCTGGCCGTGCGCTAGTGGTGGAAGGGTATATGGATGTTGTGGCACTCGCGCAATATGAGATTCATTACGCGGTTGCAGCGCTAGGCACTGCAACCACCTCATTTCATATTACCAAATTAATGCGCCAAGTTGATGAAATAGTATTTTGTTTTGACGGCGATAAAGCTGGGTTAACTGCCGCTTGGCGTGCTGCTATGAACGCTTTGCCAGCTTTGACTGATAGGTTAAAGCTCGCGTTTTTATTTTTACCAAAAGAGCACGACCCAGATTCATATGTACGTGAATTTGGCAAAGAAAAATTTGAGATAGAAATTAAAGCGGCGATGCCGTTGTCGCAGTATATCTTGCAGCATTTAAGTGAAAATAACGCATTGCAAAGCCAAGAAGACCGCGTGCGGTTTTTAAACGAAGCTGAGCCAATTATGCAACAGATTAACGCCCCACGCAGTGCGATGTATCTGCGCAAAAAAGTGGCTGAACTTGCGCAGTTATCATTAGATGAAATGCACGCTTTACTTAAGCTACCGAATCTTAATAAAGCGCCAATGACTTCACGTCCAAAACTGATACGTACGACGATGTCTTTATATAAACGTTTTTGCTTAATGTTGTTAATGCAGCCAAGTTTCGCTTCGGCAGAGGATTTGCAATGGGCACAAGGAAGCAGTGATGAGGAATTATTATTGCAGCATACTATTGAAATTTGCTTAAGTCATCCTCATTCTAAACCAGTAGTGATTATGCGTGTGTTAGAAAGTAAGCTGCAAAATAGTATAAATTTAAAGCTATTGCGTGAGTTAGAGCGTGAGTTAAATGTATTGGATGAAACCTTAGATTTAGCGCAAGAGCTCGCTGGTGCAAAACAACAATTACAACAAGTTTATAGGCAAAAAAATCAAGATGTACAGCTTGCACAACTCAGTCAAAAGCCAATTGGCATGCTGACAGATGAGGAAAAAATGCAGCTTAAAAATATAGGCAGCAAGCTAGCGCCAAACTAACACTACCGCAATAAACCCAGTCAAAATAGGGATTTATTCTGTTATAATATACGGTTACAAAAAACGTACTTATTTTGCGCATGGCACTAATCAAAGCATCATTAGTTAAACACAGTAAAGTAAACGCAAAAATTAGAGGTAATTCATGGCAAGACCAAAGAAAAGCGATCAATTAGCTGAAAAGAAAAGCATGGAGTTTGCAAGCCCAGAGCTGCAACAAGCCGATGCTGAAGAGCGCCGCTCACGCCTCAAAACCCTAATTGTATTGGGCAAAGAGCGCGGCTACCTTACTTACGCAGAAATTAACGATCACTTGCCAGACGATGTGCAAAATTCTGAGCAAATTGACGGCATTATTGGCATGATTAACGATATGGGTATTCAGGTGTACGAAGAAGCACCTGATGCTGAAGTGTTGTTAATGTCTGATTCGCCAGCAGCAGTAACTGATGAAGATGCGGTTGAAGAAGCTGAAGCTGCGCTTGCTACTGTTGATTCTGAATTTGGCCGCACTACAGACCCAGTGCGTATGTATATGCGCGAGATGGGCACGGTTGATTTATTAACGCGTGAGAGTGAAATTGAAATTGCGCGCCGTATTGAGGATGGTTTAAAACATATGGTGCAAGCAATTGCTGCCTGCCCAACAACGATTTCTGCTTTGCTTGAAATGGTGGATAAAGTTGAAAAAGATGAATTAAGCGTTGATGACTTAGTCGATGGTTTAATTGACGCTGACATTGGCTTAGATGATGCAATGACCGTTGAAGCTGCTGCAGAAGACGAAGAAGAAGCTGCTGAAGAAGACGAAGATGATGATGAAGATGGTGCAAAAGCTGCGGCAATTTCAGCTGAAGCGTTGGCAAAACTAAAAGAAGAGGTGTTAGCACGCTTTACTATAGTTCGTAATGCGCATCAAAAAATGACGCCAATTTTGGCTACAAAAGGTTCGAATGATCCTGAGTATCAAGCTTTACTGACGGAAATTCTAGAAGAACTTACAGCGTTCAGGTTTTCAGCTAAACAAGTAGAAGGTCTATGCGACCAAGTGCGCACATTGGTAGAAACA
>JBDNJL010000105.1:0-26599 GCA_041687795.1 Methylotenera sp.
ATATTTAAATACTTACAGCGCAAATGCACTCAATTGGCTAAAAAAATATTGGTTCTGAGTATGTGCTTACCGTTTATCATTACACCACAATTATTGCAGGCGGCAGAAATTGTGGTGCAATCTGGCTTGAGTAACTTTGAGGTGGATTTAGGCACTGCGCTATTAAAAATTGACCAAATTGACTCTAATATGCAGCTTACTGTCAGCCAAAAAGGCGCGCTAAATGTCTCTAAATTTCGTGCGAAACATGTCACTATTGTTGTTAAAAATAATGTTAAAACGCCTAAAAACCCCCAAATAACAACCAATGTTTTACCTAATAAAATCAACATTGCTTTGCCAGTATTGTTACAAGCTGGCGTGGTTGAAACGCTCACCATACTCAATGGCGACAAAACTTACATACTACAAAATATTACGTTTAATTTAGAAGCCAATAATCAAAGTTTAAAGCTTGTATTAACAGTCGCCGAGTCGCCATGGGGTGTTATCAATACAAAACTTGATATTGAAAACCAAAAACCTTTTAAGCTTAATGGGTTTGCCACACTGACTGAAAAACTTAATGGTTTTAGCCCTAAAAATGAAAAACTTAATAGTTTTTCACAGACACATTTTTCTGAACCGAAAACGCCAAATAATCTACATGTTGATTTAACTGGTAGTTTGCAGCACCTACATTTTGAGAGTAAAAATGTGGTGCATTACGCAAATAATCAATTTAGCTTTCAAGCGATCAACGCAGAAACCACCAAAATTAAAGAAATAAATAGTGTACCCTCAAATGAAACTACGCTTTTTGCAAATGGTGATATTAGCCTTGAGGGCGCTTATCCATTTAGCTTTGAGTCATCAATCAATCAGTTAAACGCGGCTTATCTCCACCCACAACTTGCTGGCATTATTCACTTAAACGCAAACGTAAAAGGTGTGCTTTCACCAATCAGTGAACTTAAGGTTACTGTGCAAACAAACAACAGCACCTTGCGCGGTCAGGCGCTGCAATTAAATGCAGACGCAACATTACTAGATAATAAACTCACCGATATTAATGTACTCGGCAAACTTGCCAGTAACAAATTTAAAGCTTTTGGTGGCTTGTCGGATACAGATTCTGTTGGCAAAAAAACCATCGAATGGTCTGCAGATTTCAATGATATTAGAAGCCTTGGCGATCGATTTGCAGGTGCGCTAAATGCCAAAGGCAGCGTGACTGCCATGGCAGAATCGTTACTCTATCGTTATGAATTGACCGCAAAAAAACTGGAATTACCGCAATCAATTAACATCAATGATTTACAAGCTTCAGGTGAAATTTCTACCGCTGAAAATGGCGTGTTGATTACCGAAGTCTTACTTAAAGATTTAAGCCAAAACAAACCAAACAGCACTTATAGCAAAAGTATAGACGCTAAACTATCATTAGTAGGCTCGCAAAAAACACATACCCTTAACGCCAGCATTAGCAATACTAACCTTGCAGACAAAACCATTGGGCTCAATGCCTCAGTCTCTGGTGGATTCAATAGTAACGGTTGGCAAGGTAAAATTAATAGCATCACCAGCTTAGATAAAAAAACGATTCAACTGCTCGCGCCTGCGCCCGTTCAATTTAGCGCGACAAATGGTTTTAATATGCAAAACTTTTTGCTACAAATCAACCAAGGCGTTTTTGCTGTAAATATATTGATATTAAATCAAGTGACTCCAGCGCCTTACCAATTAAAATCCACAGGATACATTGATAAAATTGCGTTAGAAGATATTCAGGACTACCTCTTTATTGCGCCATCAAAATTGGTCAATACGCTCACCATGAATGGCAAATGGGATATTGCTGTAAACGATGTTATCAATGCCAATATCTCGCTGTGGCGAGAATCTGGTGATATTAGTGTGCAAGATGGGGTAACTGAAAATAAAAACAATGTTGGTTTAGAGGTAATGCGCGCTAATATTGATATTGTGAATAACGTAATTGCGACAGATCTAGAAATTAAAAGCAGCAAGAGTGGCTATGTACGCGGAAAATTGAAAACAAGTCTAAGCAAAGTCAACAATAGTTTTGGCTTAGCCAAAACCGCGCCGCTCAGTTTATCGCTGGACGCAAATCTCAACACACTCGCATGGTTGCCCTTCCCAGAATCACTAACCGATGCAAATGCGGATGGTAATTTGCAATTATCACTTAATGCAAATGGCACAGTGGAAACACCAAATTTAATGGGCAAACTGGACGGAAATAACTTAGAAGTCACGCTACCTAGCTATGGTATCGTGCTCAAAAATGGCGCACTAGAAGCACAGTTTGATAACCAGTCGCTCAATATTAGTCAGCTCACATTTCAAGGCGGAAAAGGCGTGATAAGTGCAACAGGTAGCGCTAATTTTAGCAACGCTCACCCTATACTTAACCTTATTTTACAGGCAGATAATTTTACCGCTTTATCACGTACAGATAGATTAGTCGTAATTAGTGGCAACGGAAAAGTGAGCGTAGAAAATAACATAATGACACTAGGGGGCAAATTTAATGTGCTTAATGGTTTATTTGAACTTCCTAAGCAAGACTCACCAATGCTAGGTGATGATATTGTAGTGCTAGGTGAAATCAAAGCTGAAAAACAGTTGCCAACTGCAATTAATATTAGTGAGCTCAATATTAATTTTGGCAATACACCTTCGTCACCATTTATTGAGAGCGAGCAGTTTATGCTTCGCGGTAACGGTATTAATGCTGCAATCAGCGGCTCGATAACGCTTTCTGGCAAACTAAATGAGCAGCTTGGTGTAAACGGCGCGCTACAAGTTAACGGCACCTATTTAGCCTATGGACAATTGCTTAAAATTGAACCAGGGCAAATAAACTTTAGCGGTCCAATCAATAATGCAGGACTAAACATCACCGCAATGCGTGACACTGAACCCACAAAAGCTGGCGTGAAAATTTCTGGGACGCTACTCGCGCCAACAATTAAATTAGTCTCAGTCCCAGAGGTACCCGACAGCGATAAACTCTCATTACTTATTATTGGCCAGCCGATGTCGCAAGCTGGCGACAGCCAACTTGCACTATTATCACTTGCCGCTGGCGCACTACTCTCCAATGGGGATTCAGTGCCATTGCAAAACCGTATTGCTAACGCTATTGGTTTAGATTCATTTGCCGTAAAAGGCTCAAATACGGCTACTTACAGCGTCAATGTTGGTAAACAACTGAATAGCCAAGTCTATTTAGGCTATGAAAAAAGCTTATTTGGCTTATTAAACGTTGCAAAACTCACCTACAAACTCACCAAGAGAATTTCTGTAGTAACGATTGCAGGCTCTGATAGTGCGGTGGACTTGCTATATACTTTTAGTTTTAATTAATATCAAACATTTTTAGCTAGCTCAAATAAAATGACACAAAATACAAAATATGACGTACTTATCCTTTACTACTCACAAGGTGGCGCAGTGCGAGAAATGGCGCAACTTATTGCACGCGGCATTGAAAGTGTAAGCGGGGTTTCTGCACGTATTCGCACAGTACCGAAAGTTTCTGCGAATTGCGAGGCAACCGAGCCTGAAATTCCAATGAACGGCGACCCTTATGTTGAACTTATTGATTGCGAAGAATGTATAGGCCTAGCATTGGGTAGCCCTACTCGCTTTGGTAATATGGCAGCGCCAATGAAGTACTTTTTAGATGGCACGGTAGGTTTATGGCTTAAAGGTGCGCTTATTAACAAACCAGCCGCGGTGTTTACTAGTACAGGTAGCATGCATGGCGGCAACGAAACCACGCTACTTACCATGATGTTACCGCTCATGCACCATGGCATGGTGATGGTTGGTTTGCCGTATTCTGAGCCTGAATTATCAGCCACACAAACTGGCGGAACGCCATATGGCGCAAGCCATATTGGTGGCGCGGCAGATGACAAACCAATTAGTGCTGATGAGCGTAAGTTATGCATTGCGCTTGGCAAACGCTTAGCCGAAACTGCAATTAAGCTAGCGAATTAAGCTTGATAATTAAGCTTATAGATTGCGCACAAAACCTTTGATATTAATAACCAGTGGAACATAATGTCTTTAGCTAAAGAAGCCCGCCAATTTTTACGCAGCACGCATAGCGGCATACTTTCAACCCATTCCAGTAAAATGGTGGGCTATCCATTTGGATCTGTCACGCCCTTTATGCTTGACCACAATGCTAATCCAATTATGCTCATTAGCACTATTGCTGAGCACACTAAGAATATTATCGCGAACCCTAAAGTTTCCTTATTAGCTTTTGCGCAGGCAGAAGATTTACAAGCGAATTCGCGTTTAACTTTAATTGGAGAAGCCGTCCAGATTCACCCTGCTGGCCAACCACTATCGGATTCTGATGTCATTAATCTGCGAGCGCGTTATCTGCGTTATTTTCCGCAATCGGTGGATTACTTTGAGATGCACGACTTTCATTTTTATCGCGTGCATGTTAAGCAAGCGCGCTACATTGCTGGATTTGGCAAAATGGGTTGGCTTGATAGCGCCACCATGGATAATGAGGCACTTACGGCTACACCTAATTTACTAGCAAGTGAGGAAACTGCAATCATTACGCATATGAATGCTGACCATATACATAGTTTAATCGCCTATTGTCAGTATTATCATCAGTTCAACGCGACACAAGTGCAGATGATAGGTATTGATTGCGATGGTTTTGACGTTCGTGTTGAAGAAATTAGTGAAACGATTGATGAACATCGCAAAGTAACCAGTCAGAACACAATACTGCGCTTTGAGTTTGATCAACCAATTCACGATGCACTGAGTGCACGTAAAGCCTTAGTCCGTATGTCAAAAATTGCATTCAAAAAGGTTGAATAAGCATGGCTAACAGTCAATATAAAAACGCCTTAAAATTAGGCGCAAGCGCATCGCTCATTAGTTTGATTTTGCTGTGTGTCGCTTGGGAAGGGCTATTAGCTCCGTTAAAACCAAACGGCTCGCTACTTATTCTAAAAGCCGTACCGCTTTTACTACCGCTATTCGGTATTTTACGCGGTACGCGTTATACCTATCAATGGTCTAGCATGTTTATTTTGTTGTATTTTACTGAAGGCATTGTACGCGCTTGGTCTGATGGCGGCTTATCAGCAAAACTCGCGCTGTTAGAAATTTTACTCTCGGTCATATTTTTTGTATGTACCATTTTTTATGCACAGCAAACCAGAAAAACTAACGTGAAGGCTTGATGATAAAAATGTGTCCATAAAAAACCGTTAAGTTTTTTAAATGAATTAGCAAAACCGTTAAGTTTTCTGCTTAATCTGCTTAAAGCATCTATTTATATGAAGTTTTTATATAAGTAGCGCGCTAAACCGCTAGTCTTCTACTATAATTTAACCATGAAAATTTTAATCTCAAACGATGATGGCTACTTTGCACCAGGCTTAATCACCTTGGCCGAGCATCTAGCGAAAATTGCTGACATTACCGTAGTAGCACCAGAAAGAAATCGTAGTGGCGCGAGTAATTCACTGACTCTAGATCGTCCGCTAAGCGTAAAAAAAGCCGCGAATGGATTTTTTTATGTGAATGGCACACCAACTGATTGCGTGCATATTGCCCTCACAGGTTTAATGGATCGCATGCCAGATATGGTCATTAGTGGCATTAACGATGGTGCGAACATGGGTGACGATACTATTTACTCAGGCACAGTGGCAGCAGCGATGGAAGGTTATTTGCTTGATATTCCATCGATTGCGATTTCTATGTCACAGCACAATTGTACTCATTTTGAAACTGCAGCCCGTGTGGCGGCTGAACTTGTGCAACAATACCAAAAAGTGGGTTTTAAATCACCCACATTACTTAACGTAAACGTTCCAGATATTCCTTACAATGAACTGCAAGGCCGCGAAGTTACGCGCTTAGGCAAACGTCATAAAGCCGAGCCTGTCGTTCAGCTTAAAACACCCCGTAACGAAACTGTGTATTGGGTAGGCGCAGCAGGTCAGCCAAACGATGGTGGTGCAGGCACAGACTTTTTTGCAATCGCCAATAAAAGAGTGTCCATTTCGCCTATTCATGTAGATTTAACGAAACACGTACAAATGAATGAAGTAAAAGAATGGCTCTCTTGTTAGATATTCTAGTGATTAAAAATATTCTAGGAGCATGGGTTTGGCAATAATAAAACCTGCTACTAAGCTCGGCATTGGCATGACCTCGCAACGGACGCGTGAGCGTATGCTCTCACGCCTGCGCGAGCAAGGCATTAAAGATGAAGTAGTGCTGTCTGCTATTGCTAATATTCCGCGTCATATTTTTGTAGATGAAGCATTATCGATTCGCGCTTATGAAGATGTATCGTTACCTATTGGCTTTGGGCAAACAATCTCACAGCCATACATCGTAGCGCGAATGTCTGAAATTTTGCGTAACGGTAACATATTAGGCAAAGTCTTAGAAATTGGCACTGGCTGTGGCTATCAAACTGCGGTATTGTCGCCCTTAGCTAAAGAGGTATATTCAGTAGAGCGTATTCGCTCGCTAGTGATGAAAGCGCGTGGCCATTTGCGTGAGCTTAAATGCGTGAACGTAAAATTAGGTCATGCCGATGGTAATTTAGGCTTGCCAGACTTAGCGCCGTTTGACGCAATTATAGTGACGGCTGCTGCCAGCCACATTCCACAAGAGCTACTAAATCAACTTGCAATTAATGGACGCTTGGTTATTCCAGTGGGTGTGGAGGAACAAATATTGTATTTGGTGGAACGCTTATCGGCAGATGAATATCGCAATACCAAGTTAGAAGCCGTGAAATTTGTACCTTTATTAGGCGGTACAACTTAATGCGTTTGATGAATAGTGTTATTTTTTTAGTCGCACTAAGTTTGGCATCGTGTAGCAGCAATCCTCCCGCACCTGTGATTAATAGACTGCCAAGCAAATCTATAAACGCCAATATATCCGTTAGCAAGCCAGCCACTTCAAATAAACCTAATTACAAAGCTGGCGATTGGCGACCTGATAATTATATTGTTAAAAAAGGTGATACTTTATTCAGCATAGGCTTAGCATTTGGTTATGACTACAAAGAAATTGCTGAAGCCAATAACTTAATTACGCCATACATCATTAAAATTGGACAGGTGCTCAAATTTACTAGTTTAAAAGAAGCTTCTAAACAAGAGAGCTCTGGTGACATAGTGACTTATCCAATTGACCCAAGCAACACTGGCACTGCAAGCTCTGCTGAAGCAACAACAACACCAGCAATTATCAATATTAGCGAGCCAAAGGCGATACGTGAAGCTTACAGTGACGAAGCCTTTAAAAACCCGTTACCAGTAGCGCAGTCAACAACTCAAGTAATTACAAAGCCAGCGCCCATTGCGACTAAACCATCTGCAGTTGCTGCGAATCCTGTAACTGCAGGGTCTTCATTACCGGCGAATAGCATTGTCCTAAGTATTGAGGATATTGACTGGTATTGGCCTACACAAGGTAAGTTAGTAGGCAGCTTTAATGAAGCCAACAACAAAGGTATTGATATCGCAGGTAATGCTGGCCAGACTATTAATGCTGCTGCTGCTGGTAAAGTGATTTACAGCGGTTCTGACTTGCGCGGCTATGGAAAATTAGTCATTATTAAGCATAATCAAAACTATTTATCTGTGTACGCACACAATAGTTCAATAGAGATAAAAGAAGGGCAAAAAGTAAACCGTGGCCAAAAAATTGCCGAAATGGGCGACACTGACAGCAATACTGTAAAGCTACACTTTGAAATTCGCCGCCAAGGAAAATCTGTTGATCCAATGCAGTATTTGAGCGCGAATTAATTGTTTTTTGTCACTGAGTATTGAGTTAATTTAGTATTTAAGGAAATCAGCATGGCAAAGCAGAATAACGACCCAAATAAATACGCTAAAAATAAAGATATAAAACCAGATAATTTACTGAGCAATATTGCGGCAGTCGGAAAACTAGGATTAGTGCTGATTGGTCTTGTAGGTATTGCTTTAGAGTTTTTTCGAGAAGATGGCTGGCTAAAAACTATATTTGGCAAAATTTTTCAATCCACTACCAGCATGATGTCTATTCCGGTCATTCTTTTGGTGCTGTGGCTGCTCAATCGCTGGATGAGCGGTTCAAGTAAAGGCGAAACCGCAAAAAGTGGCGATTTACCAATGTATATTATGATGGCTATAGGTGCGTATTATTTGTTTAGATTAGTGACCACGGGAGCTATGTAAACCTCTGAACTTAAGAGTTTAGCTGTTTCATGTAAAAAACTTAACGGTTTTTTACAGACACATTTTTCAACACGTAAAAAAACCGCGCTTAATTTCTAAGCGCGGGTTTTATTTCACGATTTATACTTTAATTCGCTTTTTTTGCCTTTTTTTCTTCTGCAGCATAATGTTCGTGCACTTTAGTCAAATCAAACTCACGCGCCCATTTGATAATTTCATCAAATGCTGGCGCGCCAATTTCTCCCACTTGCGCATGAATACCAGCTTGCTCACGAATGACCAAAATACCTGGAATCTGATTCACTTCAAAGTATTCACTGATTTCAGGGTCAGTTTCTGTATTGACCATTGCAAAAAATATATCAGGATTTTTTACTGATGCAGCTTCAAAAGTTGGGGTGAAGGCGACACAAGGGTCGCACCACGGCGCCCAAAAGTCTACAATGACAAATGCGTTTTTTTCAATGGCATCTTTAAAATTTTCTTTATTTAGCGTGACAACTGCCATGGCAAACCCTTAATTAATATTGTATGTTGGTAATCTTGCAGGAGTTTATCAGACGTAGCTACTTTAGTTAAGTTCTGCTTGTGTAGCCTCATAGATAAATAGCTCATTTTTAGGTAATAAAAATCACTCACTCAACAAAATAAATTAAATAACATTAATACCCCATTTACCTTTAAAAAACAGTTCATTTAATGGTTTACGTTTACGCTGCGCTGTTTCGCGCGCTAATATTTCACCCTCTAGCGTAGCAATATCTGCTGCGTAACCTACAGAAACCATTGCCATCGGCACATATTGCGTGGGAACTGCAAAAACGTCACGCGCTTTATCAGCATCAAAACCGCCTATTTGGTGGGCCATTAAGCCAATACTGCTCGCTTGTAAACATAAATTTTCAGCCGCCGCACCAGTGTCATATTGTGCCCAGCGATTAGGTTTTTGGTTATGCCCAAATAAAGTATCAGCGCACACTAGCAATAACACTGGTGAATCTTTTACCCAAGTTTGATTACCCGGAACAAGGCAATTAAACGCTTGCTGCCATGCATTTGCATCACTAGTTTTATCCCAAACAATAAAACGCCAAGGCTGATCCCCAAAGCATGATGGCGCCCAACGTGCAGCTTCTAACAGCGAGACAATTTGTGTTTGCGATACTATTTTTGATGCATCGTACGCTCGACCGCTCCAGCGGTTTGCGAGCGTTTCATCAATAGGTGTTTGAGTAATAGCTGGATTGTTCATGCGTAACTTTCCCCTGAGCTTGATTAATTTAGTCGTTTAAAAATGGATAGTCAGTGTAGCCTTTTTTGTCACCACCATAAAAAGTCTCAGAGTCAGCCTCATTTAGTGGCGCATTTATTTTATAGCGCTGAACTAAATCTGGATTAGCAATAAATGGTACGCCATACGCAATGACATCGGCATGGCCACTTGCAATGGCTGCATTACCACGCGCTTTGTCGTAAGATAAATTTGCCATATACGCACCTTTAAACAACTTACGCAGTGCCACAAAATCAAACGGGCCTGCTTCACCACCACCATGAATGCCCCCTTCAACCGCATGTAAATATGCTAAATTAAATTGATTTAATGCAGTGACCACATAGTTAAATAGCGCTTGTGGATTGCTATCTTTTATATCATTAAATGGGTTGGCTGGAGAAATGCGAATGCCTACTTTATTGCTACCCGCAGTTTCAACGACAGCTTTTGTTACGTCTAATAAAAAACGCGCACGATTTTCAAAGCTACCACCGTAATTATCGTTGCGTGTATTAGTGCCATCACGCAAAAATTGGTCTAACAAATAACCATTCGCTGCGTGGATTTCCACGCCATCAAAGCCTGCTTTAAGCGCACATTTAGTTGCGTGCACATAGTCTGCAACAATCGCGGGCAATTCGCTAGCCTCTAATGCACGAGGCTCTACATAGTCCACTAAGCCCTCATAAGTAAACGCTTTACCCGCTGGCTTAATGGCAGAAGGAGCAACTGGTAGCGCGCCATTTAGCAAACTCGGATGTGAAATACGGCCCACATGCCATAGCTGCAACACAATTTTTCCATCTTTTGCATGTACGGCATCCGTTACTTTTTTCCAGCCCGCCACTTGCGCATCGGTGTAGATGCCAGGCAATGCAGGATAACCGTGCCCCATCGGTGAAATTGGAGTAGCCTCAGTCACAATTAAGCCTGCTGTTGCGCGCTGTTCATAATAAGTCACGCTCATATCTTGCGGAACACCACCCTCGCCTGCTCTATTTCGCGTAAGCGGCGCCATGACCATACGATTTTTTAAAGCAATCGTACCTAATGTTACTGGGCTAAATAAATCTAACGCCATACTCGTACTCCTAATAATTATCTAAATAAGTTACTTTTTAACTACCAGCTTAATGCCTTCAATTAACAAGGTGATTTCAATATCATCCCCCACTGGCGCATTGGCTTTTAACGGCCATTTAAAACCAAAATCACTTGCTTTAAGTGATGTATGCGCTTCCAAACCCATACGACTTCCACCCCAAGGGTCTGTGCCAAAGCCTAACACTTTAAATGGGAAGCTAATCGTTTTAGTCACGCCGTGCATGCTAAATGTGCCGGTGATTAAGCCCTCAGAATTTGTTTTTGCTTCAATTTTATTGCTAACAAACGTCATTTCGCTAAATTTATCAGCGTCTAAATAATCTGGCTTTTTAATATGTTCATCGCGTTTTGCTAGACTACTATTTACGCTTAACACATTAATTTTTGCCTCAATAGATGAGTTCGCTAAGTTAACACGGTCAATCGATATATTGCCTTTAATATCACTAAAAGTACCTGAAGCTTTTGCTACTACGTGACGAATGCTCCAATTAGCAAAGCTATGATTATCGTCAATCTTGTAGGTTTCTACTTCTGCCATTGCGTTGCAAACTAAAGTCAAATTGCCTGCTAATGCAAAACCTAGTACAAATAAATTACTTTTCATATCAATCCTTTTTTTATAAAAAAATCCACGCGCAATTACTAACTTTGAATGCTATCTGCTACTGGCAAGTCAAATAGCAGCATTTCAGCGTTCGATTGTGGCACTATTTCAATCGTTGATGTTTTCGCGACCTCTATCATCATTGCATCGCCTGCCGATAACGCTGTGCCGTTAAGCGTAGCTTTTCCGCTGGCAATTTGTAGATACAAGCTTCTGCTGGCGCGTGATGCATACGTAAGTACTTGGTCTTTATCAAGTAAAGTTGCATATAAATTAATGTCTTGATGCACCAAGACTGAGCCTTCACGCGCATCATGTGAAGCAACTAAGCGCCATTGATTTTTTTGCTCGCTTCATCAAAGTGCTTTTCTTCATAGCTGGTAAAATATTATTTCGGTCTGGCAATATCCATATTTGCAATAAATGTGCACACTTTTTATCGGATGCGTTCAATTCGCTATGTCTTACTCCTGTGCCAGCAGTCATGCGCTGTACGTCGCCCGCTTTGATTATTAAACCATTACCCGTGCTGTCTTTGTGCTCTAGCGCACCTTTGAGCACATAGGTGATAATTTCCATGACGTTATGGCTGTGCATGCCAAAGCCTTTTCCCTTTTGCTGGCGCAATCACGTCTTCGTTAATTACGCGTAATACTGAAAAGTGCATATGCGCAGGGTCATAATAGTTTGAGAATGAAAATGAATGGTAGCTATCAAGCCAACCGTTGCTAGCATGACCGCGACTTGTAGATTTTCTAATGCTGGTTTTCAGCCCTGTTTGGGTATTGGTTAGTGCGTAAGTTTTAACTAACACTCGCATATTCAATTTTTTTTAAGTTGATTGAACTCAATGAACTCTGAACAACATGTTAATTATTATATCAATATACTCATTAGCGAATAATTTTTACTTTCATTCGAATAAAAATCGAAGCATACCAACCATCAGTTTTAAACACTTAATCGCTTTTGAATAATACGCATAAGCACATCCACTCATTTGGGAAAACCTTTGTAATTTTATGAACATAAAATTACCATTAAATTCCCTTAAAATATTAGACACAATTGCGGACAAAGTTAGCTTTGCTAGCCCTTCTGTGCTAGCAAAGCTAACTAAAAATTATAGTTTGACCATGTTTTTCTTTGATTTAAGTTTGCAAAATGTGTATGTCAATAAACGTTAAGTTTATTGATATGAAAGAGCAAAACAGTTATGTTTTAACCACTTCATAGCTTGTGAATATGCTGAGATGTGATTAAACTTAAAAGCGTTAAATCACTCTATAACAATATAAAAAGATGATCAAACCATGATAAATAATCCTGACCCATTTAACGCCGAAAAGCACTTACACGAGCACGCCATGACACAAAATGAACTGCCAAAAGAATTCGCACCTTTAAATAAAATCGCCATACGCGCCATGCTGTGGCTAAACGGCTTTGCACATATTGTCATTGGCTTAGCGCTTGCCACCTCGGTAATTATGTTTACTTGGCTGTTCTTTTTAGATGTGCGCGATGCCGCTTATGCACACAATTTAGTGCATGGCTTTTTACACGCGCTAGGCACACTAATGTTGTTATGGTCTGTTTCCGCCTTAATTTCTGCTGAAATTAAGTACTTAACTGGCAGCAAATTATTAGTAGAAACTTTTGTTGAAGTCGTACTCGTACTATTTTTGCGCAAATTAATTGTGATGCCTGTACAAGACGCGTCGCCCACGGTGGAAGAAATTGCCATGTGGGTGGGTGGCGCATTTTTCTTAGGGCTCATTTACATTATGATTCGCTGGGGTCAAAAAGAATCGCAGTAACTCTAGTTTGGCTTAAAAACTGAGGTTTAGCTTAAAACTGCTTTACTCATAATATTCAACAACGCTAAAAAATCACTTTATGCAAAAAATAACCAACGCCATTATTGCCAAAACCAGTGAAATTATTTTAGGTAAAGAGCAACAAATTAAATTAGCGTTAGCCTGTATATTAGCCAGCGGTCATTTATTGATTGAAGACTTGCCAGGCATGGGCAAAACTACGTTAGCGCATTCTTTGGCGCAGGTTTTAGGCTTGCAATTTCAGCGTGTGCAGTTCACTAGCGACTTATTGCCTGCCGATATTTTAGGTGTTTCGGTGTATGACAGAAACATTGCGAGCTTTAAATTTCACCCAGGCCCAGTGTTTACTAACGTATTACTGGCTGACGAAATCAACCGCGCAACGCCAAAAACGCAAAGTGCGTTGTTAGAGGTTATGGAAGAAGCACAAGTAACCATTGATTCACAAACACATCAATTGCCAGTGCCATTTTTTGTGATTGCTACGCAAAACCCAAGCTCTCAAATTGGCACATTCGCACTACCAGAATCTCAATTAGACCGCTTTTTAATGCGTATCACTTTAGATTACCCCGATGCCAAATCTGAACGAAAATTGCTACAAAGTAACGGTGGGCGTGCGCAATTGACCAATGTCACTGCAGCGATAGATGGTGCTGGTTTGCAGGCTTTACAAGCTGCTTCAACACAAATTCATGTGTCTGAAGCGCTGTTAGATTATTTGCAAAATATACTTCAATATACACGCACATCACTGCAATTTAGCGCAGGTTTGTCGCCGCGCGCTGGGTTAAGCTTAAAGCAATGCGCGCAAGCTTGGGCCATGATTGCAGGCCGCGACCATGTAATACCTGAAGATATTCAAGCGATTTTACTCAGCGTCGCAGGACATCGTTTAGTAAGCAATAACCATCCAGATGGCAGCGCCAACCATAATATTGGTGCAATTGCACAGATTTTAAACGCCGTTGCAATTCCGTAATTTGCATGGTAAAAGTCCTTAACTTGCCTACAGATTTCAAAATTAATGATCCAAAAACTTGGTTTAGGACTGCTATGCCAGTTGGAAAGTCTACCAAGCTTAGCCGCAGACATATTTATATTCTGCCTACCCGCTTTGGTTGGCTATTCGGCATTTTACTTATCGCATTACTTGTAGGCTCAATTAATTATTCGTTAAGCTTAGGCTTCGCCATGACGTTTTTGTTGGCAGGCTTTGGCTCTGTAAGTATGTTGCATACTTGGCGGAATTTAGCTAATTTACATATTACCTTACGACGCGCACAGTCAGTATTTGCCGGCGAAGAAGCAATATTTGAATTGCAAGTAAATGAAGATAATCACCGTGCACGCTATGCCTTGAATGCACATTTTAAAGAATCTCAAATTAATTTAGAAAATATCGACACCAACATGCCAGATATTGCAGTTTTTGGTGAAGCTATTTTTAAACTGCCGATTCTCAGCCAAAAACGCGGTTGGTTAACCGCGCCGCGCATTACTTTTTCTACCGAATTTCCTGTGTCATTTTTTCATGTATGGGCATATGCCAAACTCGACGGAAAATGCTTAATTTATCCTGCACCACTCAATCACAACCAAGCAATTGCAAGTACGGATGAAGCTGGCAATACTGGTAATCAGCATAGCCCTCATGGCGATGATGATTTTGCAGGGCATCGCACGTATCAGTTTGGCGACTCACCTAAGCGGGTTGATTGGAAAGCATCATCACGCGAGCAAGGTTTATTTACCAAACAGTTTCAGGGCGAAGCGGTTTCAAGTGTGTGGCTAGATTGGCAAGCGACTACAGGTGAAAATATTGAGTTACGCATCAGCCAACTCACACGCTGGGTAATAGATGCGGAAGCTAACAAGCAACAATATGGTTTACGTCTGCCGCATTTAATATTAAACCCAGCCAACGGCGACACGCATTATCAGCAATGTCTAACCGCACTTGCGCTTATGTAAATAAGCGAGAATATGGCTACATTTACTGCATTCAACACAAGACTTAACCCAAATTTACAGACACTTATTTGGTTATTAGGCGCATTAAGCATTTCTTATGCGCTACACGCTATCAATCTCCATAGCTGGGTATCCGTTTCATTTGTTTTATTTGCAATATGGCGATTTTTAATGGAAAAAAATGGTTGGCGCTATCCACCGATTTGGGTACGTTTGCCTCTGACCATTATCGGCGGTGTTGCAGTGCTGGTAAGTTATGGCAGCTTATTTGGTCGCGATGCGAGCATGGCGTTATTTGCAGTTATGGTAACCCTAAAGCTACTTGAAACCAAAACTCCGCGCGATTTTATTGTAATGGTGATTTTGGGGTATTTTCTAACTATTAATGTATTACTGTTTACCCAAGCCATATGGGTATTTTTTATCATACAAATTCCAATGCTTGCGCTTACCGCTTGTTTAGTTTCCACCAGCTACTCGAGTCGGAAAAATGCGTTATCGCACATCACCATGAAAACCCAAGCTGGTTTAGCTGGGCGCATGCTATTACAAGCTGTACCAATTATGTTGGTATTGTTTATCTTATTTCCCCGTATTCCAGGCCCAATTTGGGGCATTCCTCGTGATGCCTACAGCGGTATGACAGGGCTTTCAGACAGCATGGAACCAGGGAGCATCAGCGATCTTAGCTTATCTAGCAAAGTTGCTTTTCGTGCAGAGTTTAAATCTGTAATTCCTGCCAACAATCAACTTTATTGGCGCGGGCCTGTACTTTGGCATCAAGTAGGAAGAAGCTGGCTTAAGACGAGTGAGCGCTTAATTCTGCCGCAAGAAAGCCTTAACATAAAAGGCAAAGATGTTAATTACTCCATTACTTTAGAGCCGCACAATCGCAACTGGTTACTAATGTTGGATATACCAATAAGCCTTCCGCCTAATGCAACTGTAAAACATGACTTTCAAGTACTTTCAAATGAGCCGATACGCACGCGCATTCGATATGATGGTCAGTCAAATCTGCAATATGTGTTGGGTGAAACATTAAATGAGCAGGAACAAACTTTATCTTTACAACTGTCAGAAGATGAAAATCCTAAAACGCATGCATTAGCAAAACAATGGTTGACTGAGAACAAGTCGCCAAGTGACATCGTATTAGCGGCTATTAAAATGTTTAGAGAACAACCATTTATCTATACGCTTGCGCCTCCACGTTTGGGTAATGAGCCAGTAGACGACTTTTTATTTAATACCAGACGTGGCTTTTGCGAGCATTACTCAAGTAGCTTTGTATATTTAATGCGCGCAGCAGGTGTGCCAGCCCGCATTGTCACTGGCTACCAAGGGGGTGAACTAAACCCTAACGGCAATTATTTAATTGTGCGCCAATCAGATGCGCACGCTTGGGCAGAAGTTTGGTTACAAGGGCGTGGATGGGTTCGCGTAGATCCAACTTCAGCTGTATCACCTAGCCGGATTGAATCTGGCATTGGTTCTGCATTGTCAGACTCAAATCTGTTACCGTTATTCGCTAGGCAGGATTACCCAATGCTTAAAAAACTTTACCTTAATTGGGATGCAGTCAACAACGGCTGGAATCAATGGGTATTGGGTTACGATCAGCAAAAACAGTTAAGTTTATTATCAAAAATTATCGGTAAAAAAATTGCATGGGAAGATTTGGGCTTAATTTTAGTCGGCGTAATGATTAGCTTAATGCTAATTATTAGTTATTTTTTACTACGGAACCAAGCCGTATTATTAAGTCCTGTTAAAAAAAGCTATCATCGTTTTTTAAATAAACTAGGCAAAATAGGTTTGGTAAAATTACCACATGAAGGTGTCATTAATTTTGGCAATCGTGCGGCAGCGCAGTTACCAGAAAAAACGAAAGAAATTGATGAAATTTCACAACTGTATTCATCAATACAATATGCTAACTCTAATCAAAATTCTAGCATTGCATTACTAAAAAAATTAGTAAAGGGCTTCAGCGTTAAATGATTGCAACAATATCCATCGATAATCAAGATTTAGCTTTTATGCAACAAGCTTTGGCACTTGCGACACTTGCCGCGCAACTAGGCGAAGTTCCAGTGGGTGCGATTATAGTAAAAGATGGTGTGGTAATCGGTCAAGGTAGCAATGCTACTATATGCAAAAACGACCCTACCGCCCATGCAGAAATTATTGCCATGCGTAATGCGGCAGAACATTTGGGTAATTATAGGCTAATAGGCTGCACGCTATACGTAACGCTAGAGCCTTGTGCCATGTGTGCGGGCGCAATTCAGCATGCACGTATCGCAAGACTTGTTTATGGTGCTAGCGACCCTAAAACAGGCGCTTGCGGTAGTGTTGTTAATTTGATGAGTGAACCTAGGTTGAATCATCATACGATATTATCAAATGGTTTAATGGCAGCAGAATGTGGTGCAATTCTTACTGAGTTCTTTTTGGCAAGACGCGCGCTAAAAAAAGACCAAGAGTAATCAGTATTAAACTCTTTTGTTAATCAATATGTTTTTACAAAAAATCTTCATTATCATCATCTAAAATATTATCGAGCTGATTCTTCTGGCGCATAGACTGTCTGTCAAGTAAGCGTTTTTGTGCAGCAATTGGAAAGTCCGTAAAGTGAATTACATTGCGATCTATAAGCAAAGTGATTAAATCTTCCAAAACCCTGACTAAATGAATATCACTTTCTCTAAAAGGAGACGATAAAGCTAGCGAAGCCTCCATGAATTGAATTAGCTCAACGTCACTTTCATCAATAGACTGCCATTGCTGTTCTGAATTCGCATATTGACTTACAGCAATAACCTTACCTTCACGATTTCTCATAACATATGGCATATATTCGCTTTATGGTTAGTAATTTAATATCTATATAGTACAAGATAGTTGAAAAAAAAACCCGCTATATAGCGGGTTTTTGTAAATTACAATCTAATCCTAATTAGTCGTTGCTACCTAGCAAGCCCATCAATAGATGTAACAAGCTAGTAAACAGGTTATAAATACTCATGTACAAACTTAGTGTTGCCATGACGTAGTTAGTTTCGCCACCGTTCACAATGCGGCTTACGTCGTATAAAATAAAGCCAGAGAATAGCAACACACCAACACCAGATAACGCCAAACTCATTGCTGGAATTTGGAAGAAAATATTAGCGAGCGAAGCTACGATTAGCAAAATAATGCCAACCATTAAAAACTTGCCCATAAAGCTAAAATCTTTTTTAGTAGTTGTTGCAATACCAGCCAATGTTAAAAAGATAATCCCTGTACCACCTGCAGCCAAGCCAACAATTTGAGCACCGTTACGCAAATTTAATGCAAGTTGCAGAATTGGGCCCAACATCAAGCCTAATAAGAACGTTAAACCTAACAACAATACAACACCAATACTGCTGTTACGGTTTGCTGAAATTGCTGCAAACATACCAAACATTACTGCAATTGCGCCAATGGCAAAAATAAACGGATGTTGCTGTGCGTAAGCAAAGTTCATACTCATTCCAACCAAGGCGCCAATCACGGTTGGAATCATAGTTAACCCTAATAGGGCATAAGTGTTACGCAATACTTTGTTGGTCACCAGTTGCGCTGATTCTGAACGACCTAAAACTTGGGTTTCATCAAACATTGTTCGATTCCTTTTTTTAAACAATAAAACATAAATAACGACTCTACTAAGATAACGACTTAGCGTATAAGTTTCAAGTGCTAAGTTGTTACAAATTGCGTCTTTACAAATACTTACACAAGCTAACCACTGGATTTATTACAAAAAAATTAACTTTTTGCTACTCATAAAAAAATAAACTTAATGGGTTTTTACAGACACATTTTTATCAACGCGCCGCTAGGCAAATAACTCACCTTCTGCTTTGCCAACTAGGGCCACTTGATGCACGGCTTTTGCAAAAGCACCATCTTCATGCAACGTATCCAAACTTGCTGGATGCTTTTGCCCATGCATGCGCGCTAAACGGCTGATGCTTTGCGCAGAAATCGTCCATTGTAAATTGGCGAGCAATTCATCTGCCATCTCAGGTTGGTTACACAATAACACCATGTCGCAACCTGCATTCAGAGCCGCAAATACACGTGTTGTGACGTTTCCGCCTGCAGTTGCCGCCTCCATGCTTAAATCATCACTAAAAATCACGCCATTAAAACCTAAGCGTTCGCGTAATATTTTTTGTAACCAGCGCGCTGAAAAACCTGCGGGTTTATCATCTACTTTTTGGTAAATCACATGCGCAGGCATAATCGCTTGAATGCCATCATCAATCAACATCCTAAATGGCTGCATGTCGTGCTGCGCAATGTCGTCAAACTCGCGCTCATCCACAGGCATGCTCACATGCGAGTCTGCGACTACAAAACCATGTCCAGGAAAATGCTTACCCACGGCTGGCATGCCGCCTTTTTTAAGGCCTTGCATGAGTGCAAACGCTAAATCGCTAATTGCTTGTGGATTTAAGTGAAACGCTCTGTCTCCAATCACCAAACTGTCGCCGTAATCCATATCTAACACAGGCGTAAAGCTAAAATCTACCCCATGCGCGCGTAATTCTGCAGCTAAAATCCAACCAGCATCAGTGGCTAATTCTTTTGCTTTTTTAGGGTTACTATCCCAAATTTTACCAAACTCACGCATGGGTGGAATTTTAGTAAAGCCATCTCTAAACCTTTGCACGCGACCACCTTCATGGTCCACTGCAATAAGTAAAGGCGGTTGACGCACAGCATGTATGCTGGCTGTAAGTGCTTTTAACTGTGCATTACTAATGTAATTACGTTTAAATAAAATTACCCCGCCCACCAGAGGATGTTGCAAACGGCGAATGTCATCAGCACTGAGCTCAGTGCCAACTACATCTAACATAACAGGACCTAGTGACATAAATTGACTTATTTAATTATTGAGTGTGAAAGGGTTAAAATTTGTGTTGCGATCATAGTAATCCACATTTTCAGCTTTTTTAAGAAACGCAACTACTTTATACACCACAGGCGTAAATACAACTTCTACCGAGATTTTTGCAATTATTTGCGCACCAATCACTAGCGGTATTTTATCATTGGGAATAATACCTGTGTTCCAAAAAGCAAGTGGTACAAACATCACAGTATCGACCGTTTCACCAAAAACTGTGCTGGTAATGGTGCGTTGCCATAAATGCTTACCCGCGCTCATTACTTTCATCTTTGCCATGATGAGGCTATTTACAAATTCCCCTACTGCAAACGCCACTAAACCAGCCAGTGAGATGCGCCAGGTGCTACCAAACGCCACTTCATAAGCGTCTTGGTTTTGCCAAAACGGAGCAGGTGGCAACGCGACTATCATCCAAGCCATAAAGCTGGCAAAAGCTAAGCCCGCAAACCCTGCCCATATGACGCGACGTGAAGCTGCATAGCCGTAAACTTCGGTCAAAATATCGCCAAAAATAAAAGAAATTGGAAAAAATAATACGCCAGCACCAAAAGTTAATGTACCTAGTAATGGCGCATCTATTTGACTTACTTTTGCAGGGCCGATTAAATTTGAGCACACTAAAACAGTGACGAATGCAGCCATCATGAGATCGTAATATTTAAATTGTTTATGCACGTTAGCTACCTTTAAAATCTATTATCTTTATGCCTATAGTCTATAAATCTAGTGTCTTTATATCTAAGAAGTCGCGCAAATAATCACCGCCCAAGTTAATGGCTAAAATCAGGCTCATTAAACTCGTACCTACTATCAACACGTAATGCGGTGCAACCAACATATAACGTACTGCATCTCGCAACATAGCGCCCCAGGACGCATTTGGACTTTGTATGCCTAAACCCAAAAATGACAAACTCGCTTCGGCAATCATTACACTGGCTAAACTATAAGTCGCTTCCACCACAATGACTGAGGCCAGCAGTGGCAATATATGCTTTAAAATTAATCGCAATGGCTTAGCGCCTAACGATTCTGCCGCAAGCACATGCTGACGATTACGTAAACTTAATGCCTGCCCACGCGTTAGTCGCGCGTAGCTTACCCAACCTGTAAGACACAGAGCAAGTATTAAGTTTCCTAAACCTGGGCCTAGCACTGCGGCAAAAGCGATGGCGAGCAAAATACCTGGAAACGCTAAAAAAATATCGGTAATTTGCATTAGAACTCGATCAACTTTTCCGCCATAAAACCCTGCTAATAAGCCAATGCTAATGCCGATAAACATGGTAATGCTAGTGACTGCAGCGGCAACTAAAAACGAAACCTCCACACCACGCAATAATCGTGCAAAAATACTGCGACCTAAATCGTCAGTTCCTAATAAAAACTGCCAGCTTGGTGGATTCAAAATTGCATTAAGCTCAATACTATTTGGATTAAGTTGCAACAATCGACCAGCGATGACCGCAATGATCCAAAAAGCTAAAACGAATAAGACAAATTTTTTCACTGATTTAATTTTAGAGAGTTAATTCTTAGATGTTTAGATTTCATATAGCTGAATTTTAAAATGTGTCTGTAAAAAACAGTTAAGTTTTTTACTATTAATATAGTCTAACGGTTAAGATTTTTACTATTAAATAGTCTAACGGTTAAGTTTAAATTAACCAAACTTAACGCGTGGGTCAGCAAGTTTATACAACACATCAGTCGCTAAATTTACCAACACATAACTTAATGCCACCACTAATACACAGGCTTGAGTGACTGGATAATCGCGCTTTTCGATACTTTCCACCAGCAAGCGTCCAATGCCATCCCAGCTAAAAATGGTTTCAGTAATCACGGTGCCCGCTAGCAAGCTTCCCATTTGCAAGCCAACGATGGTAATAATTGGCAATAAAGCTGCGCGCAAAGCATGACGCAAAATCACTGTATGTTCTTTTAAACCTTTGGCGCGTGCAGTGCGAATGTAATCATCGCCCAATACTTCAAGTACGCTTGTGCGTGTCATGCGCGTGAGTATCGCGCTTAAACCAAAGCCTAAGGTGATGGCAGGCAATATGATTGAGGCATTTGATTCCATGCCACTCACTGGCAACCATCCGAGCCATACAGCAAATATCAACATAAGAATTGGTCCCATCCAAAAAGCAGGCATGGCAGATAGCCGAACCGAAATGATAGTCACAATAAAATCTGCCCATGAATTTGCGTTAAGTGCTGCGAAAATACCCAACGGAATACCGACACTGATGCCGATGATGAGTGACAAAAGCGCTAGCTTAAGCGTTGCGGGATAGCGCGTTTTTAAGAGCTTAATAATTGGCGTTTTGGTGTGAATAGATTGCCCAAAGTCCCCATGGACAAGTTTGATTAAATACGACCCAAATTGTTGGTAAAGTGGCTGGTCTAGCCCTAATTCGGCGCGCAATGACACGCGGTCAGTTTGCGTGGCAGAATCACCAAGCATTACTTCCACTGGGTCACCAGGCACTAAGTGAATCAGCAAAAAGGTAAGCAGAAGCACACCAAAAATGACGACAAAAAAATTAACGAGTGACTTAATCATACGGCGCCAATACTTTCGCTAGTCGCTTATCAGCACAGGTGTGCCAGCATCAACCAAATCAAACAACGCAATAATGTCATCGTTACGCATGCGCACGCAGCCATGTGAGCCAATTTCGTCCATATCAGTTGAGTCTGGTGTGCCATGAATGTAAATATAGCGCTGCATCGTATCGACATTACCAAGCCGGTTAACGCCAACTTCAGTGCCTGATAACCACAAAATACGCGTTAAAATCCAATCCCGATTTGGAAACGCTTCCATCAACTCAGGCATACAAATTTCACCTGTAGCCCTTCGCCCTACAAACACGGTATCTGGCAATGCGCCCGCCCCGATTTTTGCGCGAATAATATGTTGCCCCAATGGCGTGCAATTGCTATTTTTTTCACAACCTGCACCATTCGCGGCCGTAGACACTGGATATTTTGCACGCAAGCCACCAAAGCTATCTAATAGTTTAAGGGCTTGCTGTTGTATAGAGATTTCAATGCGCATGGTCGCTTATTGTAGCTGACCTTTGAATTGTCGTTAAGTCATCCCAGTTGCCGTCAGGTTTTGGTGCGTAATGTATTAGATTTTTACGCATAGCCGAAAACTGCCCTTCGAACCACAATGGCACATAAGGTATCTGTTGATGTATTCGGTTGGTTGCGGCTAGCCAGTCTTCGTCTGCTAGCAATTTATCAAGCTCGGCATCTGCGTAGCTTCCTCGATTAAAGCCATTCGGCGGTGTGTTTTGCGAGCCAAACGCTTTGGCGTAAATTTCGGGGGTTTTAATGCCCACCCAAGTGAGGCCATAAAGTTGAAATTTACCCTGTTTAATATCATCAAAAAATGTACCCCAATCTAAACTGCGGATTTCTAAATTTATACCTGCAGGCGCCATTTGCGCTTGCATAATTGTAGCTAGGCGAACGCGTTGTGCATCGGTTGAGGTTTTATAGACTAGCTTAAAAGGCAGCTTTACGCCTGCTTTTTTCAATAAATTTCTGGTTAAAGCTGGATTGTAACCGTAGTCGTCAAAATCTACTTGGCCTATATTGGTGTAATGTTCTGGCGGTAAAATTGAAGTGGCCTCACGGCTGCCTTTTACCATCGCTAGCTGAATAATGGCTTGCCTATCGATAGCGTGCGCAATTGCACGGCGTACTGTTAAATTTTTTAATTCTGCGTCTTGTAAATTAAAACCTAAATATGAAAAATTACTGCCGTGGTGCGTGCTCACCGTGATGTCAGATTTACCTTGCAGATACTTCACGAGTTCAGGTGGTAAGTCTCCTTGTAGTAAATCGGCCTCACCGCGCAATAGTTTTAGCACGCGAACTGTTGGGTCTTTTACTTCTATCAAGCTGATTTTTTGGTTGTCTGCAACGCGCTTTAGTACAAGCTTATTTTGCCAACTCACCATTTTTAGCGCGCCATTTCCAATTGGCAGGTGCGCAAAGTCATGTTGTTTCGCAATCAATGCTTTGGGCAAAATACCAATGATTAACTTAGCGGAAAACTGCGCATCTGCATGTTTGAGATGAAAGTCTATAGTTTTATTATCAATCACTTCTATGCGCAAAATATTGGCAAACTCAGCCGCGTGAGGTGAGTCTTTTAGTTGAATGAGCGAGCCATAAGTAGCAGCTACGTCAGCAGCGGTTAAAGCATCGCCATTGTGAAATTTTGCAATGTGCTGAATTAATCTAAAACGATATTGCGTCGGGCTAATGATTCGCCAATTAGCTAAATTCGCAACTGGTTTTGATGTTGCATCAAAATCTACTAGTGCTTGGTAGAGCAAACGATTCAGCCTCTCAGATACAGCATCAGTTGCATAACGCGGATCTAAATTAAGTGGCGCTTGTGCGATGGCAAATACAATTTCTGGCTTATCTTGCTTTGCAGAAACGGTTTTAGAAAAATGTGCCTGTGAAAAACCGTTAAGTATTTCACCTTCAAATGCAAAGTGGTAAAGTTTATAAGCAGTTATAGATACAAAAACCGCAATGCAGAGCAGCGCCAAATACTTAGTGGGGGGGTTTCGAATAAACATATTAGTAATAATTTTACTTGATTATTAAGTAGATAAATATTGCCATATATAGAATATTTAAAAATTTGGTACGTTAATTGCTTAAATGTACTTATAAGTAACGTTAACCTTTAGTTACAAACAAGTTTTTTAATTTTTTTAGGATAGCGCTACCGCTTATGACAAATCATCCAAATGCGGCAACAGTGGCTGCATGGACCACACAACAAAAAGCAATTTATATGGGCTTAATCAGCATTTTTACAGAAATTCAAGCCGTTGCTGCACTTGAAAAATGGTCAATTTACTTTAGTGACTCAGGCTCGGTATTTGATGGTTTAAATAACTTTGCACATGACATTTGCAAAACCTACGGCAAAGATGACGAAGCGCGTAATTTAGTTAGGGCGCTTAATCGCGCACTTATTCTTAAAGATAAAGTTGTAGCCAATAGTGACTTAACAAAAGCTAATTTAACGCTAAGCACCAAAAGCGAGCAGACTAGCGCCAAAGGTAGTGCAGATGATGACACTGGTTTTTATGTTGACCAAACAATCGACACGCCAGACTTTCAAACTTTTCAAGCATTATTTCTACATATACTAGATGCAGTTGATCAATATAATCAAGATGTTAGATTGGCGGTACGGCCATTCTTAAATGAGCTAATAGAGAGTATGCCATGGTCTGAAGTACAGCAACAACAACTGTTTATATTGATTGATTCTGGCACGACCACACAAATGCGGGCTTACAAGCCAGATCAATTAAAAGCATTTTTGAAGCATTTACGTTCTTGGATGGAAGATGAAATGGATGCCAAAGAAGCGGATAAACTTTTAAAGCAAGCTGTGAATAAAACAGAAAAAATGCCTGTTGCAGCTAAGTATTCTGCAAAAAACTTTATATAAATTAACCCTAATTTAAATTAAGGAATAAAAATGAGTGCCATAAAAATTAGTAGCAAAATTATTAGCGTGCGTAATGGAAAAAATAACCCGTGGGCTTTTCTTTTAGTTGCAGGACTTGGTTTATTTTCTGCTAATACAAATGCAGAAACGCCTACTACAAATGCTGCAACCCCCATGAAAACAACTGGTACTGTTGTAACGGGCATAATTGAAGCAACGCTAGCAGTTGGAAAAGAAGTTAATGAAACTACTTTAGCGGAGCCCGCTGGTGTTATTTATTACGACTCTATTGGAACGCCAGTTTTAGTTGTACCTCCACCAGTAGTTGAAGCCCTTCCACCAATAGTAGTTGAACCAGAGCTAGTAGTTGAAGCACCCTCACCTGCGCCAACTAAACCATTTTTGGTTGGTTTTGACAAAATTAGTGCTGGCGATACTGCTTGGATACTCACTTCAACAGCACTCGTCTTACTCATGACAATCCCTGGCTTGGTGCTTTTTTATGCAGGTATGGTACGTAAGAAAAACGTACTCTCTACCGCATTACAAAGCTTTGCAGTTTGCTGTTTAGTCACTATTATTTGGGTAGTCATTGGGTATAGTTTAGCGTTTACACCAGGCAATACACCTTATGTTGGCAGCCTAGATCGCTTAATGTTATTTGGTTTGGATTACTTAAAAGAAACTAGCGAATTAACAGTAAGTCACATTGCACCAACTATTCCAGAGTCTGTATTTGTAATGTTTCAAATGACCTTCGCAATTATCACGCCAGCACTTATTGTTGGTGCATTTGCAGAACGTATGCGCTTTACAGCCATGCTTATGTTTATGAGCTTGTGGGCAGTGTTTGTGTACGCGCCTATTGCGCACTGGGTTTGGGAGCCTACTGGTTTATTAGCTTCAAACGGTGTACTAGATTTTGCTGGCGGTACAGTTGTGCACATTAACGCTGGTGCGGCTGGTCTAGTATGCGCTTATGTATTGGGCCCTAGAACTGGCTTTGGTAAGGTGCCATTTATGCCTTATAACTTAGTGTATACCTTAGTAGGTGCATCATTACTATGGGTAGGTTGGTTTGGCTTTAACGC
>JBDNJL010000017.1:0-15375 GCA_041687795.1 Methylotenera sp.
CACTTCAGGTATTGATGGCGTTTATCCCGCAGGTTTAGCGGTAGCTACTGTATCACAAATTGAAATTAAGCCAGACTCACCTTTTGCACGTATCGTTTGTGTGCCCAAAGGCGGTGTTGAAAATCACAGGCAAGTGCTATTGGTGAGTATTCCTAAAGTTAATTTATTGCCCGCAACCATTAGTGCAGATAAAGTTTCAACTTCATCTACTGAAATTACTAACAGCATAAACTCAATACCTAAAAAACAGTTAGTGGTAAAAAAAGAACCAGTTGAAAAAGAAGCTACAGCAATATCTGTTTATAAAAAACCGTTAAGTCTTGTTGATAATGCTGTGAAGCCATTAGTAAATAGCGTACAAAATAGCAAGCTAAATGTACCAGTCAAGCCCAATGTAGTAAATAACCCAAACCGACCCGATGCACCCCAGTAAACTAAAAGTAATTTACTTTACTATATTGCTCGCGTTCATGTGCTACTTATTGCCATGGTCAGGTTTGGCGCTTAAGTTTCGTCCAGACTTTGTGTTATTGGTATTAATTTTTTGGCTAGTACGTGCGCCTAATTTGTGCAATATTGGCACAGCTTGGTTATTAGGCTTAATGGTTGATTTAGTAACAGGTGGCACTTTTGGGCAATTTGGATTGGCATACACTGTGGCTGCATTTTTTGCTGTGTATTACCAGCGCCGTTTGGTATTATTTAATGGCACACAGCAAATATTTTACGTATTTGCGTTGTTGTTAATTGCGCAAATTACACTACTAATACTTAAGACATTTACTGGTGTTGAGCTGGTTAATTTAACCTATTTTTTACCTAGTATTTCAGGCGTTGTGGTTTGGCAAATTGCTATTGTGTTTGGATTAAATACAGGCCTGCGTTCACGCGCAAGATAGCGAACGATGCGCGCTGAACTTAAAAACTATCAACACGAGCAATATTATTTCAAAATAAGGCTTGCGTTTGCTGCGGTTTTTGTAATGGTGTTGTTTAGCGTACTGGCGGTACGTTTTTTTTATTTACAAATCTCGCATTACAATCACTATCAAACGCTTGCTGAAAATAATCGTATTTCACTCGTGCCAATTGTTCCTAACCGTGGGCTCATTTTAGATAGAAACGGCGTAGTACTTGCGCACAACTTTTTTGTATACACGCTTGAAATTACTCCTGCAAAAGTCAAGGATATAGAAACTACGATTACCGCGGTGAGTCAGCTTGTAGAGTTAAGCTTACTGGACCGTAAGCGTTTTAAAAAGTTTCGTGAACAAAGTCATAGCTTTGAAAGTATTCCGATTCGTACCCATTTAAATGAGGTGGAGGCGGCAAAGTTTGCGGTAAATCATTACCGCTTTCCTGGTGTGGAAATTAAATCACGCCTATTTAGGCATTATCCGCTTGGCAAGCTAGGCGCACACATGGTGGGTTACATCGGCCGTATTAACGATAAAGACTTAACCAAACTTGAAAAATCTGGCGGTTTATCAAACTACAAAGGCTCTGACCATATAGGTAAAAGTGGCGTGGAGCAGTATTATGAAAGCCATCTGCACGGCACTACAGGTTTTCAACAAGTAGAGATTGATGCTGATGGCCATGCGGTTAGGGTGCTCTCCAGCACCCCACCAGTGCCAGGCGATAACCTTATTCTGTCTGCCGATAGTAAGTTACAAGCTATTGCAGAAGAAGCATTTGGTGATTACCGTGGTGCTTTAGTTGCGATTAACCCAAAAACAGGTGAGGTATTGAGCTACGTAAGTCAGCCAACATTTGATCCAAATTTATTTGTAGATGGTATTGATGTCGAAAATTGGAAGCTACTCAATGAGTCTATTGATAAGCCGCTAGTAAACCGCCCATTAAGCGGCATTTACCCTCCGGGCTCTACGTTTAAGCCATTTGTTGCATTAGCAGGTTTGGAAGATGGTAAACGCGAACCACCTTTTGCCATACAAGATCCAGGTTTTTTTACACTGCCAAATAGTTCTCATCGTTACCGTGATTGGAAAGTAGGAGGCCATGGCATGGTTGATGTGCAACGTGCAATTACGATTTCATGCGATACATTTTTTTATGGCCTAGCGATGGAGTTAGGCATAGATAAGCTGACTTCTTTTGTGCGGCATTTTGGTTTTGGTAGAAAGTCAGGCATAGACATTCATGGTGAAATCGAAGGCTTGCTACCAACGCCAGAGTGGAAAATGCGGCGCTTTAAACAAAAATGGTACCCTGGTGAAACCGTGATTACAGGGATTGGCCAAGGCTATACTTTAGTCACACCTTTACAACTGGCGCAAGCCACCGCAATTTTGGCAAACGACGGTATTGCGATTCAGCCAAGAATTGTGACACAGATCCAAAAAGCGATTACTGGTGAACGGCAAACTATTTCGCCAGTAGTGCAAGATAAAGTAGCTCTAAACCCTGTAAATATTGCTATTGTAAAACAAGGCATGATGGATGTAACTTTGCCAGGAGGAACTGCCGCTAGCGTAGGCGCTAGTGCAGGTTATGCTATTGCAGCAAAAACTGGTACAGCACAGGTGATTGGTATTAAACAAAATGAAAAATACAATGAAAGTACAATGAACGAAAGACATTTGGATCATGCTCTATTTATTGCTTATGCACCTGCCGAAGATCCGACTATAGCGTTAGCAGTGATTGTGGAGAATGGTCGCCATGGAGGCTCAACAGCTGGGCCAATAGCTAGAAAAGTAATGGATTACTATTTGTTAGGTAAAATGCCAGTGGTTACATTAATAGAGCCAATTAAAACAAAACCTGCTCACCCATCAACGATTCAGTTGGAAGAAGCGGAACATGATTAGTCGATTCTTAAGTGGTTTATTCAAGCATATTGACTCTTTTTTAATGGCAACATTATTTTTTACGTTAATGGTCGGTTTACTAGTGCTATACAGCGCATCAGGGCAAAGTTTTGCACGTGTAAATGCACAGGCTGTGAATATTTTAGTGGCACTAAGTTTAATGTGGGTCGCAGCCAATGTATCACCAAATCAATTAGAGCGAGCAGCCTTGCCTTTATTTGGTTTGGGCGTTTTGTTGTTAATTGCAGTGGCGTTATTTGGTGAAATAAGTCACGGAGCACGAAGATGGCTAAATTTAGGCGTGACTACTATCCAGCCTTCAGAAATTATGCGTATTGCTATGCCGATGATATTGGCATGGTTTTTTGCAAAAAAAGAAGGTAAACCTACAAGCTTAGACTTTGTGTTAGTGGATTAATATTGTTAATCCCAGTTGGTTTAATTATGAAGCAACCTGACTTAGGTACTTCTTTATTGATTAGTGCTTCTGGCGTGTATATTATTTTTTTGGCTGGTTTAAATTGGCGCATCATAGTCGGTTCTATCTTTGGCTTAGCAGCATTGATGCCAATATTTTGGTCTATGTTGCATGACTACCAACGTAAGCGGATTGAAATATTATTAGATCCAACGCAAGATCCGTTGGGTGCCGGCTATCATACCATTCAAGCAGTAATTGCTTTAGGTTCAGGCGGTGCAGTTGGCAAAGGTTGGTTAGAAGGTACACAAGCGCAGCTTGATTTTTTACCGGAACGAACTACGGATTTTATTTTTGCAGTGTTTGGAGAAGAATTTGGCTTTTTGGGCAATATATTATTGTTGGGATTATTTAGTTTAATTATTATTCGTGGTTTGGTGATTGCCTCGCAAGCACAAAGTACATTTGCAAGATTGTTGGCAGGCAGTATTACACTTACTTTTTTTACTTATGCATTTGTAAATATTGGCATGGTGAGCGGTATTTTACCTGTGGTGGGCGTTCCACTGCCGCTAATAAGTTATGGCGGTACTTCTATGGTGTCAATATGTATCAGCTTTGGCATTCTAATGAGTATTCAAACACATAAAAAATTGGTGGCAACTTAATGAAATCCATAGTTAGAGCAATAATTGCGATTTTGCTACTTAGTTTTTCAGCTTGCGGCGGCAACTCAATCACAAAGCCAGGTGCGCAAGCTACAAAACAGCCTGGCACTACAAAATCAACGGCAACCAATAAAAAGCCAAGCCAAGGCGGTGGTTATTATTTAGATGATGGCCCAGATGAAACGCCAGTGAATGTAGATGCAGTTCCTAATGCTGTGCCAAAAGTAGAGTCATTATTAGTTCGCGCAAATAAACCTTACTCTGCACTAGGTCAGCGATATCAACCCATGACCATTTATCAGCCTTATAAAAAACAAGGTATTGCCTCTTGGTATGGCAAGCGTTATCACGGTAAAAAAACATCTAGTGGGGAGGTGTACGATATGTATGGCATGTCTGCTGCTCACACTATATTGCCTATTCCTAGTTATGTGCGGGTGACGAATCCTGCAACTGGCGCCTCTGTGATTGTTCGGGTCAATGATAGAGGCCCTTTTAAGCATGACCGTTTAATTGATTTATCTTATGCCGCCGCCTACAAGCTTAATTTAATTGCTTCTGGAAGCGGTTTGGTGGAAGTGGAAACAATAGATCCACGTTCAAGCGCATCGGTTGATAAAACTGTAAATACAACTGCCAACTTAAATGCTGCTGCGGCCGACCAAGTGGCCAATAGTCAGCAATCAAACAGCGATAGCCAAAACGCAGCCCAGCAAAAAAATACGTTGCAGTATTATGTTCAAGCTGGCGCTTTTAAAAGTGAAGCTAATGCTGACCTTTTAAAAAGGAAAGTGCAGGCCTTGCAGTTAGCTGAAAATGTAGGTGTGGCTAGCGTGTATAATAATGGTTTATATCGTGTAAAACTTGGTCCATTTCAAAGTAAGAATGATGCAGATGTTTCCGCAAGCAATATCCGTAAACAGCTTAACCTCTCAGCCATTGTTACCAGTCAATAATTTTCAACTATTTAAAGCAATTCATTATTTACATGCAAAACACATCACGCATTTCTTTTGGTCAGCCCTATATTTTAAAAAAAATTACAGCCTTACTTATAGGCACAAGCCTTGCTTTAAGCCAAGCTTCCATTGCGGCTGATGCTACTGGGCAAGTGCCTCCACCGCCGAGTTTGGCGGTTAAAGCTTACTTATTAAAAGACTTTAACAGTAACCATATTCTGGCTTCTTACAATAGCAGTATGCGTGTAGAGCCAGCATCACTTACTAAAATTATGACGGCTTATTTAGTGTTTAAAGCACTTAAAAACGGTCATTTACAATTAGCGCAATTGTTGCCCGTGAGTGAGGCTGCTTGGAAAATTGAAGGCTCTAAAATGTTTATTGAGCCCAATAAAGCAGTGACTGTGGACGAGCTTTTACACGGTTTAATTATTCAGTCAGGTAATGATGCCTCAATTGCACTGGCTGAAGGCATTGCCAATACAGAGCAACGCTTTGCAGAAATGATGAATACTGAAGCCGCACGCTTGGGTATGAAAAACACGCATTTTTTGAATGCAACTGGCTTACCAGATACACAGCATTACACTACAGCAGAAGATTTAGCTTTGCTTGCATCAGCGCTTATAAGAGACTTTCCAGACCAATACAAGCGTTTATATTCAATAAAAGAATATACTTATAATAAAATTATACAACCAAATCGTAACCGCTTATTGTGGCTAGACCCTAATGTCGATGGCATGAAAACAGGTCATACAGCGTCTGCTGGCTATTGCTTAATTTCATCTGCAAAGCGCGGCGATATGCGTCAAATTTCAGTACTGCTTGGCGCGCCAAGTGAGACTTCACGCGCTACAGAAAGCCAAAAATTGCTTAATTACGGTTTTCAGTTTTATGACGCACACTTGGTTTACAAGCAAGGCAAAAACATTAGCCAGCTTAAAGTATGGAAAGGCGCTGATAATTTACTTAGCGCTACCGTTGCAAACGATTTGTACGTAACGCTGCCCAAAGGTGAGTATGCCAATGTGAAAGCTATGGTTTCTAGCACACAACCTTTAATCGCGCCGATTAAAAAAGGCCAAGTGATTGGTAACGTAAAATTTGTTTTAAATGGTAAAACGATAGATGAAGTACCTTTGGTTGCTGCTAAATCTGTTGCTGTGGCTGGCGTTTTGGGTCGCGCTTGGGATTCGATTAAACTATTAATTCAATAAAGTGAAAATGTGTCTGCAAAAAACCGTTAAGTTTTTTATATTTAAAGTATAAACGTTAAGCTTACAAAGATCATCATGGCTAAATCTACTAAAACACCACTCATAAGTCCAATTTTTGCGCTGATTGATGAGTTTACTGCAGAAAAGCCTTTGCTTATATTTCCTTGTGACTTTCCAATTAAAGTCATGGGTGAAACGCAGGATGGTTTTGCACAAACAATTATCTCGCTAATTCAAACGATTCTTCCTACTTTCGATGCGAGTCACGTTGAGATGCGCGCAAGTTCAGGCGGAAAATATATTAGCCTTACATGCAATGTCGTTGTGCATTCACAAAAAGAACTCGACGACATTTATCGTTTACTAACCGTAAATCCTTTGGTGAAGTTCGCGCTTTAACTTAGTGCTATTGTAAGAATGTCAATTACGGTACGTCATTTGGGCATCTCAGATTTTGAGTCAACTTGCCTAGCTATGCAGCGATTTACTCTAAACCGCACTGAAAATACACCAGATGAACTTTGGCTCACACAGCATCATGCTGTGTATAGTTTAGGGCTTAACCGCAAGAATATACGCCTACCAAATACAACCGACAATACCCCACGCTTAACAAAAAGCATTCCTGTTGTGCCCACGGACCGTGGTGGTAAAATTACCTATCACGCTTTAGGTCAAGTCGTTATTTATGTGTTGTTGGATTTAAAACGCAACAATCTAAATATTCGTACTTTAGTCAGTTTGCTAGAAAATACAGTGGTTGAATTACTATCAAACTATCAAATTGTCGCCTTTGCCAAGTCAGATGCGCCAGGTGTCTATGTTGAAGATGCCGCAGGTCAAATTGCAAAAATAGCTTCATTAGGTTTACGCATTAAAAATAATTGTTGTTATCATGGTTTAAGTTTAAATGTAGACATGGATTTGTCGCCATTTTTAGCGATAGATCCTTGCGGTTATGCAGGTTTAAAAGTCACTCAGACCAAAGATTTAGGCGTAGCCGCAAATGCAAAAGAATTAGGTAGACAATTACTCGCTAAGCTAGTAGAAAAATTAGGAAACTCACAAGCATGACTGAAATTATAAACAATGAGATTTTAAAAGTAGCACCGCGTAAAGTAGCTGGCGTGAAAGAAATTGATGCCGCAAAAACATCGCGTATTCCTATTAAAATCATCCCGCAACCCATGCAACGTAAGCCAGATTGGATACGCATGAAGGTACCTGACTCTGCACGTTATCAAGAAATTAAAAGCATTTTACGTGAGAATAATTTACACACTGTATGCGAAGAAGCGAGTTGTCCAAATATCGGTGAATGCTTTAGTGGCGGGACAGCAACCTTTATGATTTTGGGCGATATTTGTACGCGCCGTTGCCCGTTTTGTGATGTTGCGCATGGTAAGCCCCTTGCGCCAGACGTGAATGAACCAGTTAATCTCGCACGCACGATTGCGCAAATGAAGCTCAATTATGTGGTGATTACCAGTGTAGATCGCGATGATTTGCGTGATGGTGGCGCGCAGCACTTTGCGGATTGTATTCATGCCGTACGTGAGGCTTCACCCAACATAAAAATTGAAATTTTAGTGCCAGATTTTCGTGGTCGTTTAGATGTGGCAATGGAAATTTTGCGTAAAGCGCCACCAGACGTAATGAATCACAACCTAGAAACTGTACCACGTTTATACAAGCAAGCAAGACCAGGTTCTGATTATCAAAACTCGCTCACTTTACTTAAAACTTTTGGTGAAATGTACCCCAATGTGCCGACCAAATCTGGCCTAATGTTAGGCTTGGGTGAAACTGATGGAGAGATTTTACAAGTAATGCAAGATTTACGCGCACACAATGTAAACATGCTCACTCTAGGACAATATTTACAACCAAGCGTGCACCATTTGCCTGTGATGCGCTATGTGGAACCAAGAATTTTTGATAATCTAAAAGAAAAAGCTGTGGCCATGGGCTTTAATAATACAGCCAGTGGACCAATGGTAAGAAGTAGCTATCATGCTGACGCTCAAGCGCACAACGTGATATAAGGTTTGCATGCGTTTTTGCTGATACAGCATTATAATTTAAAGAAGAGTATTTATGGTCCCACACTTAACCACTGCGCTTAACGGCCCGCTTTTATCTTTAGAAAAAAGCATGCTGAACGCTATGCCAAAAATTGAGCATTGGTTTCGCACGCAGTGGCTGGAATATTCATCGCCGTTTTACGCTTCAGTCGATTTACGTAATAGTGGCTTTAAACTTGCACCTGTCGATACCAATTTATTTCCAGGCGGGTTTAACAACTTAAATCCAGATTTTTTAATTTTAAGCGTACAAGCTGCGATGGTCGCAGTAGAAAAAATTTGCCCAGAAGCGCATCGTTTAATGATTATTCCAGAAAATCACACGCGTAATACTTATTATTTACGTAACGTAGTTGAGCTTGCCAATATCATGAAGCAAGCTGGTTTAGAGGTGCGCATTGGCTCAATTTCTCCTGAAATTACAGAGCCGACAACCCTCACCACGCATGATGGGCATGAATTATTATTAGAACCAGTGGTGCGCGTAGGTAATCGTCTTAAGCTTATCAACAAAACGCTAGGCGACTTTGATAGCTGTGCTATTTTACTCAATAACGATTTGTCAGCAGGCATACCTGACATTTTAAAAGATCTTGAGCAAAATCTAATTCCGCCGTTACATGCAGGATGGAGCACGCGCCGTAAATCGCAGCACTTTGCTGCTTATAACAGGGTGGTAGAAGATTTTGCAGAATTGCTAAACATTGATCCGTGGTTGATTAACCCTTATTTTGCTACTTGTGGTGAAATTGATTTTCAGGCGCGTGAAGGTGAAGAATGCTTGGCATTAAGAGTGGATGAGCTATTAATCAAAATTCGCGCTAAATATGCACAATACGGCATTACGCAGGAGCCATTTGTGATAGTCAAAGCAGATGCGGGCACGTATGGCATGGGTATTATGACGGTGAAATCAGCAGACGGTGTTCGTGATTTAAATCGCAAAGCACGCAACAAAATGTCGGTAGTCAAAGAGGGACTGCAAGTATCAGAAGTAATTATTCAAGAAGGTGTTTATACCTTTGAGAGCATTAACGATGCTGTTGCAGAGCCTGTGGTGTACATGATGGATCACTTTGTGATTGGCGGTTTTTATCGCGTGCATACTGGGCGCGGCGTTGATGAAAACTTAAATGCACCAGGCTCGCATTTTGTGCCATTGGCGTTTGAAAAGCCTTGTAGTTTGCCAGATTGTGCTGGTGCACCAGATGCCTTGCCTAACCGTTTTTATGCGTATGGAGTGGTAGCCCGATTGGCACTACTGGCAGCGGCGATTGAGTTGCAAGAACAAGATCCCTTGAATCAATAATAGCGTGCTAATCGATTCGTTATCATGAACTTATTATTTATTTTAGATCCACTTGAACAACTAAAAGCTGAAAAAGACACTAGCCTTGCAATGATGCGTGAGGCTTCAAAACGCGGACACACTTTATATATTGCCATGCAACATGGCTTGTATTTGCGGGGCGAGCTGCCGCGTGTTCAAGCGCAAACATTCACATTTAATTCTGATGCATCTAAAACGTATATTTTAGGTGAGCTTGTAGACTACGCACTTTACGATTTTGCTCTTCAACACGAAAAACTTAACGGTTTTTTGCAGACACATTTTGGCGCAATCATAATGCGTAAAGATCCGCCGTTTGATAATGAGTATTTGTACAGCACTTATTTATTAGAGATTGCATCAAATCATGGCGTAAAGGTATTTAATAACCCTAGCGCTATTCGCGGTTGGAATGAAAAATTATCCGTGACACGTTTTCCACAATTTTCCCCCGAGTTTTTAGTCACCGCAAACAATGATTTAATTCGTGAGTTTTTAAAAGCGCATCTAGATATAGTGGTTAAACCACTAGATGGCATGGGCGGCAGCAGTGTTTTTAGATTAACGTTAAGTGATCCAAACATTAGCGTGATACTCGAAACGATTACTGAGTTTGGCAAACGCACAGTGATGACGCAAAAATATTTGCCACAGATACTACAAGGCGATAAGCGCATCATTCTGATTGACGGAGAGCCGCTGCCTTACTCGTTAGCACGAATTCCAAAAGCAGGCGAAACTCGCGGTAATTTAGCCGCTGGCGGTACTGGAGTTGCTCAGTTATTAAGCGAGCGAGATCTAGAAATTGCCACAACGGTTGGCAAAGTACTTAAACAAGAAGGTTTGTTTTTAGTTGGCTTAGACGTTATAGGTGAGTCTTTAACTGAAATTAATGTTACAAGCCCTACAGGCATGGTGGAAATTGCAAACCAAACTAAAGACTTGACGCAACCCTGCAACCCAGCTGCGGTGATGATAGATGCGCTTGAAAAAGCCTGTGTCAAAAAATAATTTATAAATTATGGGTAGTAATAATGCAAAAAGGGCGCTCAAGCGCCCTTTTTGCAGAGTAATGTAGAATTTTTATTCAAACTATTTATTCATCGCATACATTGTAACTTCAAAGCCAAAACGCATATCTGTAGCTGTTGGAGTTGTCCACATAATATTCTCCAAAAATTAAACTAAAAAGATCTTTTTACTTGTTTGCTACCACCAGTTTTTCGTTGGCATACAAGCATTATGCGCTAACGAAGCTTTCATGCACTATCAGCATCTATGATAAATGGGTCATATTAATAATTAGGTTTGCCTCATTAGTGTTCTTTCAAGATTGAGTATTTTTGCAGAATAAATTTAATTGACATATCAAATGATAATGGTTATCATTTGATATGTTATCGTTGCAGTAAAGCAGTGCATGTTATAAAAATTTACCTGAGTTAGGTAATTGTTAAAATTAATTCAAAGAAATAGTTAAACATATTTTGAAGGGCAAGCTACATGCAACATGTAATAAAGTCAATCAAAAACGCTGAAATTGAGCAAGTGTGATTATTAAAACATAGCCCGCTAAAAAGCGAAGTGTTACTTGCCGGTGAAAAAGAATTGTTAATAGATCATGGTAGTGAGATTTATAAGTTGAGGCTTACAAACTTAGGCAAACTTATTTTAACAAAATAATGTAATGCAGTGTTTTAACGACATGTTAACGAAAGGATAATGTGGTGAATTTAAGATTAATAACAAATTTCGATCATGTAGAACATGGCCTGCCAAAAAACAATGATCAAATTATTTCCGCATTAAGCACTTATGCACCACATATTTTAAAAACGCGGCAACCAGAGAAAACGCACTATTTTTTGTTATTCACAATTGTCGCAATTATTCACGCTGTAGGGCTGTTGTGGGTGTTGTATTCGGCACAAATCGAACATGTGGCATTGCCTGAGCCTGCGCCCATGATGGTAAGTTTAGTAGAAAACCCTGCGCCAGAACCTAAAGTAGTTCCATTGCTACCAACACCGCCAGCACCAGTGATTAAGCCGCAAAAGCCGATAGTGAAAAATGTAGAAAAACCACAACCAGTGGTAGAAGAAGTTGTGAGTCAGCCTACACAAGCAGCACCTATAGTTGCAGAGGTGCCAATAGTTGCAACAATAGCGCCACCAAAAATTACAGAAGCGCCAACAATCGAGCCTGAGCCAATGATTGAGCCACCAAAATTCGGTGTAGCGTATTTAAAAAACCCAGCACCAAGTTACCCATCAATATCTCGTCGCATGGGTGAGCAAGGTCGTGCATTACTGCGTGTTTTAGTTTCAGAAAGCGGCGATGCTGCAACTGTTCAAATTGACACGTCTAGCGGTTCGGAAAGGTTAGACCTAGCGGCGGTGCAAGCGGTAAAAGAGTGGCGTTTTGTACCCGCGAAACGTAATAAGCAAAATATTAGCGCTTTTGTTTTAGTGCCTATTAAGTTTTCTTTAGAAAATTAGTAAGCTAATTATTAGTAATTGACAGATTTAACAACTTTTTGAATTAAACCAAGGTAATTTAAAATGCAAAACGGATATGAATTTAACAGTTTAGAATTTATTACAGCTGGCGGAGCAATTTCAATTGCAGTGGCGCTTATTTTATTGGCGATGTCAGTAGCTAGCTGGTATGTGATGATAAGCAAAGCTTTACAAGTTTGGCGGGCAAACCAAGCAGCTAGTACTTATGTAAATAGCTTTTGGGCAACTAATAATCTAGCAGTAGCGATTAAGCTAAAAAGTATTAGTGCCTTATCACGTTTAGCAAGTGATGCTATTGCAGCTGCCGAGCATCATCAATTACATATTGGTCAAGGCAATAGCAATAATGTAACGCGCGATGAATTTGTTGCTCGTGCGATGAATCGCAGTATTACATTTGAGGGCGCACAAATGGAAAACGGATTAACTGTATTGGCTTCCGTTGGTAGCGTGTCGCCATTTGTGGGTTTGTTTGGCACGGTTTGGGGTATTTATCACGCATTAGCAAGTATTAGTCTAAGTGGACAAGCCACTTTAGATAAAGTCGCTGGCCCAGTGGGTGAGGCGTTAATTATGACGGCGTTGGGGCTGGCAGTGGCGATCCCTGCGGTGCTGGCTTACAATGCATTGGTTCGCGCTAATCATATGCTGTTTGGCAAGCTAGAGAATTTTGCTTCAGATTTGCATACTTTACTCATCACAGGCGCACTGATTAATGCTCAGCAAGCCGCAACACAATTAAGTAACGAACAAACCAATAAAGTGCGTAAAGAAAGCATTCGTGCGGTAGAGGTGCCAGCGTGATAGGTTCAAATAAAGGCATAGGTGTTGCTAGCCACAACGCTCCCATGTCAGAAATTAACACCACGCCGCTAGTGGATGTAATGCTAGTTTTATTGGTTATTTTTATTATTACTGCGCCATTACTCACGCACGCGGTGAAAATTGATTTGCCACAGGCAAGTAGTCAGCCATTGCCAGAAAAGCCAGAAGTAATTTCGGTATCAATAGATGCAGTAGGAAAAATGTATTGGAATGACGTGCCTTTGGTGCAAGGCGAGCTAAAAACAAAACTTATGCAAATTGCGAATAAAACGCCACAACCAGAGCTAAATGTACGCGCTGATAAAGAAACGCGTTATCAAATTTTGGCGGAAGTGATGGCAGATGCGCAAAACGCGGGTGTGACTAAATTAGGCTTTGTCAGTGCGCCAGAGTAATGGTTGTCCTATTATTATTAAACACAGATTATAAAATACGCGCCTCCGAACTGAATCAAAAAAAATCTAGGCTAGTGTACATAAACGGCTTAGCTTATTTTTTAGCTTTATAATCATTTTATAATGTTTGCTGTACAAACATTATAAAAGTTGTAAGAAGTCATATCAATGAATTTTAAGCAATCAAAATAATTAAAAATTTCTTTTAAAGGTTTTACACAGATGAATAGTATTTAGATGCTTGTGTAAACCGTTAAGATTATTTTATTAATTCTATAAATAGCCAGCCAGTAGGTCTTGCAGTTTTGAATTTCATTGCAGAGCACTTAGTTAGCCAGCCAGTAGGCATCAATAACTAGGAGTAATAACATGAAACATTTTCAAAAAAATCCATTTATCTTGCAGTCATTTTGGCTGTCCAAACTTTTAACGTCATAGCAGAGCCTGGCAAAGAAGAGTCCTTACCAGAAGTGAGTGTAAAAGCTAATGCGCCAGAAGAAGTAGGTTATAAGCCAAAACGCGCATCGACTGCTACGAAAACAGACGCTGAAATAATGGAGATTCCTCAAGCAATAAACGTTGTTCCAGCTCAGGTAATTATTGATCAGCAAGCGCGGTCACTTGACGATGTGATGAAAAACGTGAGCGGTATAACAATGGGCAATAATTTTGGGCATACTGCAGATAGTTTTTTTATTCGTGGCTTTGGCGGTGGTTTTTTTGGTTCAAGTTCACCCATATTGCGTGATGGCGTAAGGTCGGGAAGTTCACGTAATTTTAGTATTACAACAGAACGTGTTGAAGTGTTAAAGGGCCCGTCTTCTCTTTTATACGGCATTATGGAGCCTGGTGGCACTATTAATGTGATTAGTAAAAAGCCGTTGCCAGACAGTAGGCGTGAAGTCAATTTGCTCTCAAATAGCTTCGGTGGCGGCTCGGTGTGGTTTGACGTGTCTGAGCCATTATCAAATAATGCTGGATTCCGAATTTTAGCTGAACGTGAGGAATCAGATTATTGGCGTAACTTTGGGCAGACTGAACGTACTTTGATTGCACCCTCTTTTGCTTGGGCCGGGGAAAAACTAAGCTTTAATCTTAATTATGAATATTTAGATTTTAATGTACCTTTTGACCGCGGTACTGTATTTCATAACGGTAAGCCACTTGATGTTCCGTTAAGACGACGTTTTGGCGAAGAATTTGAGAAAATGGAAGGTATATCTCAGTTAGCGACAGCTAAAGTTGAGTACGATTTGACTTCAGCATTAAAGTTACGTAGCTCCTTGGCTTGGAGCAATGAAGTCAATAGCGACCGGCGCGCAATGGTAGCCACTATTCCGACTCTTGCTGGTGCAGTAAGTCGCACAGTTCAAGGTGTTGATAACCGCGAGCGCGATACACTCTTCGCGTCTGTCGATACTTTATCGAAATTTGATCTTGGTATAACCAGTCACGAGCTATTGGCGGGGGTGGATTACGAAAGAGTAGTTGCCAAAGATCCTAGCTTTTTTAGGCAACCTTTGGTGGCTGGCTTTAATATATTAAAGCCTGTTTATGGCATATTGCAGCCGCCGACAACAATTAATGCTGCCAATACTTTTGCTTGGCAAAAAACTTTTAATGAAGTTGAGAATAGATCCTTATTTATTCAAGATACAGTTCATTTGAATGAGCAATGGATTGCAGTATTAGGTGGTCGTTATCAGCAAAGTGATCAATTTGCTGACCGTCGTAATTTGCGCCTGGCAAATTCACCTACTATCGCCACTAATGACGCTAAACACAATGTGTTTTTACCTAGGCTAGGTTTGGTGTATCGACCTACACAATCATTATCTTTCTATGGTAATTATAGCGAATCGTTCAAACCAAATATTTCAACTGGCGATGACCCTGGCCCCTTTGACCCAGAAAGAGGTGTGGTGCATGAAGTGGGAGTTAAAGTCGATATTCCTGATAAGTTTGCTGCCACCGTTGCATTGTATCAAATTGATAAAGAAAACATTCTCGTCAACGAGGGCGGGATTTTAAGAACTGCAGGTGCAGCGCGTTCACGCGGACTTGAAGTAGATGTTGCTGGCAAACTGACTAATAAATTAGATTTGATTGCTACTTATGCTTAC
>JBDNJL010000106.1:0-54015 GCA_041687795.1 Methylotenera sp.
CAACCTGCATCACACTCAATATCCATAATGACGGATTTTTTAGGGTTAGCATGCTTTGCATTAAGTTGTTGCATCATACTGTCGCCAGAAGCTGTTACAGTTTGACCAAATAAAATTTGCCCAACATCCGCTGTAATGTGTTTATTTTTGTTAAGTGCTTCTGCTATTTGTGCAGCGGCGGACGAGAACTTTTTATCGCCTTCTGTACCATAGCTATGAAACTGAATATGCGTTAAATGCATGGGCACGCCGTCACTAGCGCTCATGGTAGCGAGCGTGGTTTCAAAATTACCTGCAACGCCTAAGTTATTGCAATGTACATGTAAAGGTTTGGCAATACCAAGTTGCTGCACTGCAGTACTCAAGCTTTTTAAAATATCACGCGGCGATACTTGGTAATAGCTGTGATTTTCGTCCAAATCTAGTCTGCGCTGATTAAACTTAAACGCGCTAATGCCACCAGGATTGACGACTTTAATACCAATCGCCTGTGTGGCATGTAATGTCCATGCAACGTAATCATTAATTGTTTTTTGGTCAGCTTTTTGACTAAGTAGTCGCAAAAAATAATCGTCACTACCTAACATAGCGTAGCCGCCTTTATCTATCATTGGGGTGTCGCCCATTTCCAGATGCGCTTGACGTGCGTTAATCGGCAAAATAGCAGGTTCAAACGCTGCGGTGTAACCCATTTCAATATATCTAAAACCAGTTTCTGTGGTCGTGGGTGTAGCGTTATGACTGCAATTTGGTGTGCAAATATGCGCTTCTGGCTCGCTTAAGTTTCTAGTTGTTTGATATTCAGGCAACATCATGCGCGCAATATTTACTTTGCCGCCGCCAATGTGGCTGTGCATATCAATGGCACCAGCCATCACCACTTTGCCAGTTAAATCATAGATTCGGGTGATTTTTTCAGAATCACTAGGTTTTGCAATAATGTAACCATCACGGATATAAATATCTTGCACAATGCCCTCTGTGCCGCGCGCAGGGTCATAAACTTTTCCATTTTTTAAATGGATAATCATGTGAGTTTTGCCTCAATTTTTTGCAAAACTTGGCTTAGTGTTAAGTGGCTAGACTCACGCACTTTTTTAAGCGGTAAAACAACAGCACTATCCATTCTAAACATTGTGCCAGCATGGTCTAAGCCTGGAATGCTCACAGGAATAAATACATCCGGCGCTTTAATAAATTGAGTATTAGGATGACCAATAATAATACAAGGTGACTGAGTGGTAGGCGGTGAGATGGCATTAAAAGTGCTGATCCAAAGCAATGCATCGCAATATTGCAATTGCTTTGTGGCGCTGAGTAGGTGCGAGTCGTATTCGCTGCTGCCATCTCTATAACGACTTCTTGTTGCAAACCCACTCAGCCATGCGGAGGTGTTATTGATAGACGTGTCACCATCTCCAGAATTAAGTGGTAAGCCAGCCACGCGAGTGGTTTCATTTAGTTTGGCAATTAAGCGTGTAATGCTTTGAACCGTCAATTCTGCATGCGAGAAATCAAGCTTACTTGCAGACCAAACAATAACTGCATAATTTGCGGTTTTAAGTTTGTCTAAAATTTTATTTAGACTGTCGATTGAAACGCCAGAAATACTGCCAATACTGAGTTTTTTACCATTGGCTAATGCATTCATTGCGTTCATGATTTCAGGTAAATCAGCAACGTTATTCTGTGCTAAGTAAATGACTTCTGGTTTTGCTTTATTAAACAAACTCTCTTTATTGAATACCAATTTATCTAAAAAGCGCGGATGTGTAGAGATAATATCCGTACCAATTGCCAGTATTAAATCTGCACGATTTTTTATTTCTGTGAGCGTGGTTGTATTCCAGCCACTATTTTGCATAGCCAAGGTGTTATTTACGGTTGCTTCTGAGTGCATGTGGTCTAGCGTTGCATTGGTTTTTTCTGCCAGACGCATTACAGAACGCATTCCTTGCACTTCAGTGCCCAAGCCGGAAAATAGAGGTTGTTGGCTATTATTTAAAATTGCCGCTGCAGTTTCAATTGCCACATCTATAGTGACTGGTTTTCCATATACAGTTGGCTTAGGTTCTACATCGGCTTGCTGAAAAAAAGTCACGCTTTTGTTGCATAAATTACTGATTTTTATAGGTGAGGCTTGTAGTATATTAATATCATCACACAATAGCCCACAGGCTGGGCAGGTGGCAAAGTTGTTGCTTATATTTTTAGCTTGAATAGACATTATTATTATTTTGCCACAACTTTGTTCAAAGCATTCATAAATGTGTCTGTAAAAAAGCGTTAAGTTTTCTAGCTCAAGCCTTAAAGTTATGTGGTTAAGTTTTGATTAAACCTGCTTCAAAAGCAAAGTATTGGTTTATTTTAAGCGCTAAAAATGGTATTTTATCGTTCTTTTCAATCAGTATTGTTTATGGAGTTGTTATGGCTGTTCAACGCACACTTTCTATCATCAAACCAGATGCAGTAGCAAAAAATGTCATTGGTAAAATCTACACACGTTTTGAAAACGCGGGTTTAAAAATCGTTGAGGCTAAGATGGCACAACTTACCCAAGCTGAAGCTGAAGGTTTTTATGCTGTGCATGCTGCTCGCCCATTCTTTGGTGATTTAGTTAAATTCATGATATCAGGACCAGTAATGATTCAAGCGCTTGAAGGCGAAAATGCAGTACAAATTAACCGCGATTTAATGGGTGCTACAAACCCCAAAGAAGCCGCTGCTGGAACGATTCGTGCTGACTTTGCAGAGAGTATTGATGCAAACGCAGTGCATGGTTCAGATTCAGCAGAGAATGCTGCGATTGAAATTGCTTACTTTTTTAAAAAATAAGGTTTAAGTAAATACTTTGGTTAATTTACTCAATTACAATCAGCCCAAATTAGCTGCATGGTTTGTGGAGCAAGGCGAAAAGCCTTTTCGCGCCAAGCAGTTGATGCGGTGGATGCATCACTTTGGTGTGCATGACTTTGAGCAAATGACGAATATTGCCAAAAAATTACGTGAAAAATTAGTTGTCGAGGCTGAAATTACGCTGCCAAATGTGCAGTTAGAACAAGTTTCTAACGATGGCACACGTAAGTGGCTTATTGGCACAGATGATTTAAAAACAGGTGCTGCTAATAGCATTGAAACTGTTTTTATCCCTGAAGATGATCGCGGTACTTTGTGTATTTCATCGCAAGTAGGTTGTGCGTTGGAGTGTACTTTTTGCAGCACTGGTCGGCAGGGGTTTAATCGTAACTTAAGCGTGTCGGAAATTATCGGCCAGCTTGCGATTGCGAACCACTCTTTACGTAACGAAGCTGGCTACGATATGTTGCCTCTTTCTGACCGTATTATTAGCAATGTGGTCATGATGGGTATGGGCGAACCGCTTGCAAATTACGATAATGTCGTCACAGCGATGCAAATTATGTTGGACGATAGCGCTTACGGCTTAAGTCGCCGCAGAGTGACTTTATCCACTAGTGGAATGGTTTCTGCCATGGATAGGCTGAAAGAAGATTGCCCTGTATCACTCGCGGTAAGTCTGCATGCGCCTAATGATGCATTAAGAGATGTGATTGTGCCAATTAACAAAAAATATCCACTTAAAGAGTTAATGGCAGCATGTAATCGTTATCTAGAAAAAGCGCCGCGTGATTTCGTGACTTTTGAATATGTGATGTTGGATGGCGTGAACGATACTGTTGAGCACGCACGTCAATTGTTAGATGTCGTGAGGAATGTGAATTGTAAGTTTAATTTAATTCCATTCAACCCATTCCCAAATAGCGGATATGAAACTTCTAAAGCAAGCCATATTCGAGTATTTAGAGATATCTTGATACAAGCAGGGTATGTGGTTACCGTGCGTAAAACCCGTGGTGATGACATTGATGCAGCATGCGGTCAATTAGCTGGTAAAGTATTAGATAAAACCAAGCGCAGTGCTAAACATATTTCAATTGAGGCGATTACGTGAAGATGAACTTTAAAGCGCATCAAGTAAAGCATGAGGCGGTAAATATTTTAAACAAATTATATATGCTTGCAGTAGTTGCAGTTTTTAGCTTTTGTGTCACTGGCTGCGTGAGTCAACAACAGCAAGAGCGAGATGTTGAATCGCTAAAAGCGCGCGCCAAAGCGCATACAGATTTAGGCGCTGCATACTTTCAACAAAATCGCCTTGAAATAGCGCTCAATGAGTTTACTGAAGCGCAAACAATTGATCCTACTTTTGCCTCGGCATACAACGGATTAGGTTTGGTAAATGCTGCATTAGGAAAGTACGATATTGCTGATGCAAACTTCAAAAAAGCAATTCGACTAGACCCCAATAATTCTGAATCGCACAATAACTATGGCAGTTTTTTATGCGCTAGAACACGCTATGACGAATCAATTTCTGAGTTTATGGCCGCAGTTAAAAACCCACTATATGCAACGCCGGCGGTTGCATACACTAACGCTGGCATTTGTGCAGCACGGAAAAATGATCTAATAAATGCAGAAGTTTATTATAAAAGTGCATTGCAAATTGACCCATTATTTAATGCGCCTGCATACCAGTTAGCATTATTGCAATTTAATCGTAATGATGCGTTAGCTGCCAAAACAACGTTACAAAATGTTCTACTAACTGAACCTTCACCTGAGATTTTGTGGTTGGCGGTTCAAGTTGAACGCGCGTTAGGTTCAAGAGATGCAGAAGCTAGTTATGCCTTACAACTGAGAAGGCAATATCCAGATTCTGAGCAAGCTAAATTATTACAAAGCGTTAGGTAATTATGACTGATACGACGAATATGAGCGTTAATACAGTAGTGACAAATTCAAACTTTATGCCTTTGGGAGAGGTGTTGCTTGCAGCAAGAACTGGAAAAAAACTCACTCAAAAAGATGTATCAAATAATTTACGTTTTAGCGTAAATCAAATTAACGCCATAGAAAATAATGACTTTTCTGCTTTGCCAGAATCTATGATCACGCGCGGCTTTATTCGTAATTACGCGCGTTTACTTGAGATTGATGCTGAACCACTTCTTGCAAGTTACCGTATGCGTATCCCAGACAAAACTCCCAGTTCGGTGAGCGTGCAGTCTTCAATCTATCAAGTGATGTCTGGCAAAGAAAACCAACCTTGGTTGAAATATATATTAGGTAGTATTTTTGTTTTATTATTTTTACTGGCTTGGATTTTATATATAGATTTCATGCCTAAGCCTACCGAGAATAAGGCAGAGATAGTAACGGATGGCAATATTGCAAGCCCATTATCAGTGGAAGCGATTTTGCCTGAAGTAGCATTACCTGCTGCAGAACGCGTTGATGAGATGTTGCCTAATTCAGCCGTTCCTGCGTCAGAAAATCTTAACTCAAAAAATGTTGATTCAGTAAAAACGCCAGAATCATTACCTGGCACAGCAAGTGCGATAAATAAAAATATCAATACAATTTCACAAAACAAATCACAAGTGGATCAAGCAACGCCACAAACCACCTTAGCTCAATCAATAAAAACGCCAGATACGCAACAAGTAACTTCTACTAACACAACAAAAACTTTGCCAGCTGAATTAATTACCTCTAATACATTAGTTGTAAACAGCCCTCAGACGATATTTCAATTTAAAGCTACACCATCAGTAGTTTCGACTAAAGCAAGCCAAGTAAGCATGACATTTACTGCACCAACTTGGATTCAAGTAACTGATAAATATGGAAAAGTTATTTTTGAGAAAATATTATCAACAGGTAGTATTGATGGGTTTGATGGTGAAAAACCATTTAGTGTGGTGATAGGTAATGCTAAAGCTACAAAGTTATCATTCTTGGGTCAAGCAATCGATTTGGCAGCTTATACAACCGAAAATAATGTCGCCCGCATTAAGTTGGAGTAGTCTTTGAATTCATTCTTACCACAGGAGCCACGAAATACCCTACAGGTAATGGTAGGCCATGTTCCTGTTGGTGGAGGTTTAAACGGCACTATTGCAGCGCCGGTAGTCGTGCAAAGTATGACAAATACTGATACGGCCGATGCAGAAGCCACAATTAGCCAAGTATTTGAGCTATGGCAAGCAGGCTCTGAAGTTGTTCGGATTACTGTTAATTCTCCTGAAGCTGCCGCGCAAGTGAGTAATATTCGTCGTGGTTTAGACGCGCTAAGTTGTAATGTGCCGTTAGTAGGAGACTTTCATTACAACGGACATAAGCTCTTAGCACAATATCCTGACTGTGCCGAAGCATTGGCTAAATATCGTATTAATCCAGGCAATGTAGGCAAAGGCTCCAAGCGTGACGAGCAATTTGCCGCGATGATAGAAACTGCAATCCATTATAAAAAAGCGGTGCGCATAGGCGTTAACTGGGGTAGCCTAGACCAAGCAAAAATGGCGCAAATGATGGATGATAATGCCAAACTTAAAGATCCATTATCTTCAAACGCGTTGATGCTTGAAGCTTTAATTCAGTCTGCACTTGAAAGCGCGCAGCAAGCCGTAAATATTGGTTTATCACCCAATCAAATTATTATTTCTTGCAAAGTAAGTAATGTGCAAGATTTAGTCAAAGTATATTCAGACTTAGCCACGCGATGTGACTATCCGCTGCATTTAGGTTTAACCGAAGCGGGCATGGGTTCTAAAGGCATTGTTGCCTCAACTGCCGCGCTCGCCTTGTTATTGCAGCAAGGCATCGGTAACACAATTCGTGTATCTTTAACGCCAGAACCAAATGAGTCGCGCACGAAAGAAGTGGTTGTTGCGCAAGAGATTTTACAAACCATGGGCATTCGTTCTTTCACGCCATTAGTAATAGCTTGTCCAGGTTGTGGACGTACAACATCAACTTATTTTCAAGAACTTGCCATGCAAATTCAAACGTATTTGCGTAACCAAATGCCTATTTGGCGTAAAGACTACCCTGGGGTCGAGAATATGAGCGTAGCCGTGATGGGTTGCGTGGTGAATGGGCCTGGCGAATCAAAATTAGCAAATATTGGTATCAGTCTGCCTGGCACAGGAGAAACGCCAGTAGCGCCAGTGTTTGTTGATGGTGAAAAAACAGTGACGCTAAAAGGCGATCATATTGCACAGGAGTTCCAAGTAATTGTAGAAAATTACGTGCAAAAAAATTACGTGGCAGGTGGTAAATTGAATCGGATTAATATTAATATTAATATTAATAATCAAAATCAAAAAACAATTCCAATTAAAGTAATTGCGTAATGTCTGGACCTATTCAAATCAAACAAAAAGCTACAAAGTTCCAAAGCATAAAAGGTTTTTATGATATTTTGCCCGATGCAACACCTTTGTGGCAAAAGCTTGAGGATGTAGCTAGATTCGTATTAACGCAATATGGCTACAAAAATATTCGCATGCCTTTAGTTGAGCCAACCGATTTGTTTGTACGCTCAGTAGGTGAACATACCGATATTGTTGAAAAAGAAATGTATGCTTGGACAGATGAGCTTAATAGCGATAAATTAACCTTGCGCCCAGAAGGCACTGCCGGTTGCGTGCGTGCCGTGATTGAAAGTAATTTGACCTATAACGGACCCGTAAGATTGTGGTATAGCGGTGCAATGTTTCGGCATGAGAATGTTCAAAAAGGCCGACAACGTCAGTTTCATCAAATTGGAGTTGAGGCATTTGGATTTGATGGGCCAGAAGTGGATGCAGAGCAGATTGTCCTGTTAGCAAGGCTTTGGCGTGTGTTAGGAATTAAAGATGTTACCTTGCAAATTAATAGTATCGGTGATGCGCACGAGCGTGCGGCTTACCGTGAAACTTTAATTACTTATTTTGAGCAACATTTAGATTTGTTAGATGAAGATGCGAAGCGCCGTTTGCATATTAATCCATTGCGGATTTTAGATACTAAAAATCCACGCATGCAAGCGATGTGTGAAATTGCGCCCAAATTGATTGATTGCTTGGGGGATGCAACCCGCGCACATTTTGATGGTCTGTGTAAATTACTAGATGCGGCAGGTGTTGCATACCAAATTAACGCGCGTTTAGTGCGCGGTTTAGATTACTACAACCGTACTGTGTTTGAATGGGTTACAACTAAACTTGGCGCACAAGGTACTATTGCTGGTGGCGGTCGTTATGATAGTTTGGTAGAACGATTGGGTGGCGAAAGTACCCCAGCTTGCGGTTTTGGCATTGGTTTAGAGCGCGTACTTTTATTGATGCAAGAATACGGTATCGTAGCGGACGATGCACCAGAAGTATATTTGGTCAACGTGGGTGAAGCAGCAGAACAAGCAGCTTTTGGTATAGCAGAGCAATTACGCAATGCAGATATTAAAGTAGTGTTGCACGCGGGCGGCGGGAGTTTTAAGTCGCAGATGAAAAAGGCAGATAAAAGCCAGGCGAAATACGCGTTAATTTTAGGTGAGGATGAAGTTGCCAAACATGAAGTGACGCTTAAAACGATGCAAGCGAGTGATGCACAAAGTACTGCACAGGCACAGTTAACATGTAACTTGGAAGATGCGATTAGTTATATAAAAAGAAAAACTTAACGGCTAAACTGTGTATAAGTAAAAAACTTAACAGTTTTTTACAGACACATTTCTATTAAAGGTAGCCCAAATGAGCGAGCAGAATAATTCATTCAAAGCCATGGCAGTATTAGGGATATTGCTGGCAATTGGCATGTCTGCTGCTGCATTTATTTTAGGCGTTCAAGGCAAGCGAGCTGTTTCTGGTCAGCAAAGTATTACAGTTAAAGGGTTGGCAGAAAAGCCAATTAAAGCCGATAGCGCAGAGTGGGTTTTAAGCATTGGTGTGACGCAATTAACACAAACTGATGCGCTAGAAAATCTTGCAGTTGAAAGCAAAGTGGTTAAGGCTTTTTTACTCAAGCAAGGCTTAGAAGCCAACACATGGTCTGTGGAGGTGGAAACGATTAACCCACATTATGACGAAGTGTTTATTAAAGATATTCCGCGCCAAGTGCAGCGTGGTTTTGATGCTTATCAAAATATACGTGTGACAACAAAAGAGCTCAATAAAATTACTGCGGCTTATAAAGCACTACTTCGTTTACGCGCACTAAATCATCCTGTAAGTGCATCGCCGCCGTCTTATTTGGTAAGTGATTTAGAGAATATTAAGATGTCTTTAATCGCAGATGCCACTAAAAACGCACGCACGCGCGCTACAGAATTTGTGAAGCAAGATGGCGTAAAAGTAGGCGTGATGAAGTCTGCATCGCAAGGCGCGTTTTATATTTTAGCTGTTGGTGGCGACGCTAACGATGATAGCTATGGAGGCGTTTATGATAAATCTACTATTGATAAAACCGCGCGCGTGGTAGTGACAATTGTGTATAACATTGAATAAAACTAGAAAACTTTATGAATAAAGCTACCTCATTATTAATCTTAGAGCATGTCAGTATAGTGCCTAAAAAATTGCCTACTCGCTTGCTGGTTAATGATGTAAATATAAGTATTGAAGCTGGTAAAACTACGTGTGTGGTTGGCGAATCTGGTAGTGGTAAAAGTTTAACTGCATTGTCTGTCATGGGTCTGCTTTCAAAGCAGTTGCAACTCACTATTGGTAAAGTGTTATTTAACGATGACGAGCATGGTATGCGTGATTTAACCAAGCTTACTGAGGCAGATTTACGCAAAATTCGCGGCAAAAAAATCGCAATGATTTTCCAAGAACCCATGACTTCGTTGAACCCTGTACTTACGGTTGGTTATCAAATTGGTGAGAGTTTAACCACGCATCTAGGGCTTAAAGGTAATGCCTTAAAAACTAAAATCGCTAGTTTGTTAGACATGGTAGGTATTCCAACAAGCCGCGCAGACAGCTACCCAGACGAATTGTCTGGTGGACAACGTCAACGTGTGATGATTGCTATGAGCATTGCTTGTGAGCCCCAGTTGTTAATTGCAGATGAACCGACAACTGCCTTAGACGTAACTGTGCAAGCGCAGATATTGAAACTTTTAGATGAGCTTAAAACGCGCATGAACATGGGTATGTTGTTTATAACGCATGATTTTGGCGTGGTAGCAGATATTGCTGATAATGTTGTTGTGATGTTTAGAGGTGAAATTGTCGAATCTGGAACCAAAGACGCCGTCTTAAATAACCCGCAGCATCCGTACACAAAAGCATTATTGGCTTGCGTGCCAGATGCTGAAGGAAAAAAACCACTTAAGCCAATTGATTATAGTTGGTTGAACGAAAGTCAGTCTGAAAATAATGGAACAACGGTATGAGTGTAATTATTCTGCAAGCGAATAACCTTGTTAAAACTTATACACAGCGCAGTGGAAAATTTGGTTTTGGCACCACACGAATGAAGGCCTTAGATGATGTGAGTGTCAGCTTACGTGCAGGGTCAACATTGGCCGTTGTGGGTGAATCTGGTAGTGGTAAATCCACCTTAGCGCGATGTCTGTTACAATTGCAACCCGTAGATAGTGGCGAAGTGTTTTTTTCTGGTCAAGATTTATCTAAACTAGATGGCGTGGCACTTAGAGCGGTGCGTAAAAATCTGCAAATGGTGTTTCAAGATCCTTTTGCATCACTCAACCCGCGTATGCGTGTGGGCGAAATTGTTGGTGAAGGTTTAGTGATTCATGGTTTAGGCAGCAGTGCTGAGCAGCAGGAAAAAGTGATTGCAATGCTTAAGCGCGTCGGTTTGACTGAAGCAGATATGCAAAAATATCCGCATGAATTTTCAGGTGGACAAAGACAACGCATTGGTATTGCGCGCGCATTAGTGTTGCAGCCCAAAGTAGTGGTGTGTGATGAGCCAGTGTCTGCGCTAGACGTATCAATTCAAGCGCAAATTTTGTTATTACTCAAAGAATTGCAAGCAGAAATGGCTTTAAGTTACTTGTTTATTAGCCATGATTTACGCGTAGTGCGCCACATTGCTGATGATATTATTGTGATGCATCAAGGTAAAATAGTTGAGCATGGTAAAGTCGTCGATATTTACCAAAACCCGCAGCATGTTTATACACAAAAGTTACTCGCGGCTATTCCGGGTAAAGCGCATCAAAAAGCTGCGTAATTTCGTAATTAAGATTATTTAGTAAAAATGTGTCTGTAAAAAACGGCTAAGTTTTAATTTAGTAAAGATTAGAAAATAGGAAAAGCAATGGCATATGATTTAGAAGAGCAAGAGCAATTAGACGAAATTAAAGCATGGTGGAAACGTTATGGTTCAATGTTGAGCTACGGCTTGTTAGCGGTTGTAGTGGCTTATGCAGCATTTCAAGCTTGGCACATTTATCAAAAAAAACAATCGGTTACAGCTTCAACGCAGCATCAGGCTTTACTTGTAACAGATGCTAAAGACTTAAAAAGTATACAAATGCAGGCAGCAGCGCTAATGGATAATTTTTCAGGTACACCGTATGCAGGTCGTGCGGCGTTATTTGTAGCTAAAGCCAACTATGAAGCTAAAGATACAAAAAGTGCTAAATTACAATTAACTTGGGCTATTGACCAAGCAAAAGAAAGCACAGTAACTGCGCTGGCCAGCTTGCAACTTGCAAATATCTTAGCTGAAGAAAACGATTTGGAAGGTGCATTAAAGGTTTTAAATGCCAAACATGACGAAGGTTTTAATGGATTATTTGCGGACTTAAAAGGCGATGTATTAGTCAGCTTGGGTAAAAAAGACGAAGCTAAAGCAGCCTATGAAGAAGCTTTGAAAAACTTAGATCCACAAGGCAAATATCGCACTATTACACAACAAAAACTCCAAGCTTTAGGTTAAGCGTTTTTTTTGATTTTCTGCCATATACCTACTGTTAGTTAACTAAGCTGGAGTTACTATGTTATTAATGCTTCAATTTAAAAAAATAGTATTTTTAGGCTTATTGTCATTAAGTCTGTTAGTGCTTAATGCGTGTAGTGGATTGACTGATATTAAAACCAGTGTCTCAGAAAGTATGTTTGGCCGCGAGCCAGCAGATCCGCCAGAACCTCTTACTGAAATTAAAGCAATTAAAACATCAAAAATCTTATGGCAAGCTAAGGTTGGCGACGCTGAAGAATTTGAGTTTTCTCCAGCGGTAGAAGCGGGTTTTGCTTACGCGGCAAGTGCAGCAGGTGAAGTTGTGAAATTAGATGTGCTCAATGGTGAACAAGCTTGGCGTATAAACGCTGGTGAAAAACTCTCAGGTGGTGTGGGTGTTGGCGGGGGTTTAGTATTAGTTGGCACGCAAAAAGGTTTATTGTATGCTTATGATATTGCTGGTAAATTGCAATGGAAAGCCAGATTAAGTAGCGAGGTTTTAAGTGCGCCAGTGTATTTTGACGGTACGGTAATCGTGCGCACAGGCGATAGCAGAATTTTCGGTATTAATGCAAATGATGGTAGCCGCAAATGGATTTATGAGCGTACAACGCCGAGCTTAAGCTTGCGTAGCAGCGCAGGCGTAGTTGTGGACAGTGGTGCGGTATACGCAGGCTTTGCCGGCGGAAAATTGATTGCTGTGCGAGCGGATAATGGGAAGTTGCTATGGGAAGCATCTGTGGCGCAACCAAAAGGCGTCACTGAAATTGAGCGTATTGCAGATATTACAAGTTTACCAGTTGTAGATGGACCATTAATTTATGCGGTTGCTTATCAAGGCAGAATTGCAGCCGTTGATCGCTTATCGGGTCGTGTGGTCTGGAACCGTGACATTTCCAGTTTAGCTGGCTTAAGCGCGGAAGATGCAAGAATCTATGTAACGCATTCTATAGGTTCAGTCTATGCGCTCGATTACACTAGTGGAAAAACTTATTGGCGCCAAGCGGGGCTCAAAAACCGTCAATTAACAGTGCCAGTACCATTAGGTGATGTAGTTGCGGTGGGTGATTTAGAAGGTTATGTGCATTTCTTAAATCGTGATGAAGGCGCGTTTGTTGCTAGAGTTCAAACCAATAGTAGCGCGTTTATGTCTCGTATGGCGATGGTGAATAGCAATACTGTGATAGCACAAGCAAGAGATGGCGGGCTATACGCGCTACAAGTTAAATAGACTAAAAATAATAATCTTTAAAAGTAGCTTTAACTGAAATAGTTGAAGATATTCTTAGCATTTTCAATAATTCATCCTAAATTACAAGTAATCATTACTGGCAATCTATTAGGCACTCATTAAGACTATATTAAGATACATCTATGATACCTACCATTGTTTTGGTTGGCCGACCTAATGTTGGCAAATCCACCTTATTTAATCGTTTAACTAAAAGCAGAGATGCACTTGTTGCAGATTTGCCAGGACTAACTCGCGATCGTCATTATGGGCGTGGCGTTGGTGCCAGTCAGCCTTATCTTGTGGTCGATACTGGTGGTTTTGAGCCGAATACTGACAATGGTATTTTAAAAGCGATGGCGAAACAAACCCTATTAGCGATTGATGAAGCCGACATTATTATCTTTTTGGTAGATGGACGACAAGGCGCAACGCCTCAAGACATGGATATTGCTAATCGGTTACGCAGAAGTCGTTGCCCAGTTCTGTTAGCAGTGAATAAAACTGAAGGAATGCAAAAAGCTATTGTTAGCGCTGACTTTCACGAGCTAGGTCTGGGCGATCCACTTTCTATATCATCCGCACATGGAGAAGGTGTTAAAGACATCGTTGAATTAGCGCTAGAAAATTTTGTTGTAGATGAAGCGCCAGAAACAAACGATTACACAGGCGATAGAATTCCAAAAGTGGCCATTGTTGGTCGCCCAAATGTTGGTAAATCTACACTAGTGAACGCGCTGTTGGGTGAGGAGCGTGTAATTGCTTTTGATGAACCAGGAACAACGCGCGACTCAATACATATAGATTTAGAAAAAAACGGTAAAAATTACACCTTAATTGATACCGCAGGTGTGAGAAAACGCGGCCGCGTGCTTGAAGCAGTTGAGAAGTTTTCTGTCATCAAAACAATACAGGCAATTGAAGAAGCCAACGTTGTTATTTTGGTGGTTGACGCGCAAGAAGGTATTACTGAGCAAGATGCGCATGTGGCAGCTTACATTTTAGATGCGGGACGTGCATTAGTAGTTGCGATTAACAAATGGGACGGCTTAAAAGAAGAAGAACGTGATTGGATTAAACGCGAAATCGACCGTAAGCTTATTTTCTTAGATTTCGCTGAGTTTCATTACATTTCAGCATTACACAAAAAAGGTTTGCCAGAACTATTTAAGTCTGTAGATGTTGCCTTTAAAGCAGCATTTGCAAAATTAGCTACTCCACAATTAACCCGAGTATTAATTGATGCACTGCAACAACATCAACCATCTATTAGCCGTGGTATCCGCCCAAAATTACGTTATGCACATCAAGGCGGAAGTAACCCACCAATAGTGGTCATTCATGGTAACCATGTAGATGGTGTGAAAGACGCTTATACGCGCTTTTTAGAAAAAACATTCCGTAGAACGTTCCAGTTATCTGGTACTCCGCTTAGAGTGCAGTATAAACAAGGTGCAAATCCGTTTGCAGAAGATGAAGATAAACGCAAATCTGGTGAAGGTATTGTGAGCATGCGTCGTCGTAAAACTGCACAACGCGCTGAATTAAAGCAAAAAAAAGAAGGTGAAGAGAAAGACAGAAAAGCTAAAAAACACTAGAGACTATAGGTCTGGATATTGCTCTAGACTTTTGTTTTCTTTGGGTATTTCATAAGGGTCAGCAACGTAAGCAGGACCTTTCATTATTAATACAATCACGCAGCCGATAAATGCCACACCTACAAAAAACCATACGCTAAATATCAAACCTAAGCATTGGTAAATAACTTTTTGTTGGTCTTGGCTAACTGTTTGGTTGCCAAAATAAATTGCAAGAATTATTGCTAAAGGTATTGAAGCACCGATGACAAAAGCGAGTGGTAATTTCTTGAAAAGTGACCACTCAAAACCAGGCTTTGACCTGACATATCCAGGTAGTTTGTTAAAATATCTCATATTCACATGTGAGTAAGTTACACAAATTTAGTTGCAGTATTTTATTACTATTAATACAAACTTTCCCAGAATTTCCACCAAATACGTTCGTCGCTTGGTGCTCCTTTGCTTAATATAGAGCTTTGTGGATAGTTGGTTTTTAAAATACGCAAAGAGTCAGTTTTTAAATTATCCAAGCCAGATAAGTCATAAGCACTAATCATAATGACAAGGGCTTCTTCAAGGCTTGGTGATTGCGGATAATACTCAAGCACGTATTTACAGCGGTTGACAGCAGCAATATAAGCTTGGCGTCTCATGTAATAGCGTGCGACATGAAGCTCATGCTCAGCTAAACTGTTAGATAAATACACCATGCGTTGTGTTGCATCTTTTACATAGCGGCTATTTGGGTAACGGGTGACTAAATCTTTAAACGTAGCGAATGAGTCGCGTAACGCGCGAGGATCTCGATCACTAACTTGTTGCTTACTTAGCTTTTCAATAATGCCGCGCTCATTAAAAACTGCTAGAGCTTTTAAATAATAAGCATAATCTACATTCGGGTGGTTAGGGTGTAGTTTTATAAAACGATCTGCCGCAGCCACGCATAAAACAGGGTCTTGTTTTTTGTAATGAGCATAGGCTATTTCTAGTTGTGCTTGAGTGGCAAATCGACCATTAGGGTAACGAGACTCTAACTTACCAAAATAAACAATAGCTTTGACGTAATCTTTATCACGCATTTTTGTTTGACCTTCTTGGTAAATACGTTCTGCGGTCCAGCCTTTAGTATCGTCAAGCTCTGTTGGTTTACCAAATATTGAGCAACCGTTGATTAACAAAGCAAAGATTAAAATTAAGATATACTTCATGCCCAAACCTACTAAAGAATTATCAATTATTATAACCGATGACTGACACTGCGGAACGTACTCAAAACAATACAATTACACTGACTATTTCACAAGAAATGGGCGGCCTTCGGCTGGATGTTGCATTACAACGTTTATTACCAGATCATTCTCGCTCACGTTTGCAAGCGTGGATTAAAGGGAGTTTAGTGACAGTAGATGGGAAAACCAGTACTGCTAAAAATAAAGTTTGGGGTGGGGAGCAAGTGTTAGTGCAAATACAACCCAAGCCCGAAGCTTACGCATTTGTCGCGCAAGATATCCCGCTAAATATTGTGTTTGAAGATGACCATATTTTAGTCATTAGTAAACCTGCGGGTATGGTGGTGCATCCAGCCGCTGGCAATTGGGAGGGTACGTTGCTCAACGCTTTGCTATTTCATGCGCCACAATTAAAAAATGTACCACGTGCTGGCATTGTGCACCGCCTAGATAAAGAAACTAGCGGTTTGTTGGTGGTAGCAAAAACGCTGGCAGCCCAAACTAACTTGGTGCGCCAGTTACAGGCGCGCACAGTTAAGCGTGAATACCGCGCAATTGTGTGGGGCCAAATTTGGCGAAACGGTACGATAGACCAACCGATTGGTCGCGACCCGCGTTCGCGCACTAAAATGGCGATTAACCGAATGGGAAAACCTGCGATTACACGTTATGAGGTACTAGAGCGTTTTTCAGTGCAAACCTATATGCGCTGCAATTTAGAAACAGGTCGTACGCATCAAATTCGTGTGCATATGCAGTTTTTAAAAGCACCAATTGTTGGAGACGCAGTTTACGGTTATCGAGGAATTATACCAATTCGCGCAATGACGCAAACTTTACGCGATGAAGTGACCCAGTTTAATCGACAAGCTTTACATGCGATTAAATTAGGCTTGCTGCACCCGGCTACTAATGAGTTTGTGGAGTGGCAAATTGAGTTAGCCGATGACATGAAAGTATTATTAGAAGCCATGCGCCATGAAGATGTAAGAGATGATGATGAGGAAAATTTTGAGCTAAGTAGTGAGCCGTATTTATCTGACGAAGATTATGAAGACTTAGAAGATGAGGGCGGAGATGATGACGATTTTGTCGATGAAGATGAAGATTTAGATGAAGCTGGCTAGCGCTTAAGTCATGCAATCACTTATTTTTATAACTCCAAAATGGCCAGCACCAGGCAACGTCAAAGCCCTTCAAACAACAAGAGTTGGTGGCATGAGTCGCGCGCCTTTTGCAAGTTTGAATTTTGGTGAACATGTACAAGACAATCCATTAACAGTAGCGCAGAACCGTCAATTACTTAGCCGATATTTGCCCAGTGAGCCAGTGTGGCTAAATCAAGTACATGGTATTGACGTAATTGATGCTGCAAAAAGTGCTTGTTTAGCGAATGCAGATGCAAGTTTTGCTATGAAAAAAAATGTGGTGTGTGTGACGATGACAGCAGACTGCTTACCAGTTTTGCTATGTGACACAGCAGGGACGGTAGTTGCAGCAGTGCATGCAGGTTGGCGCGGGCTGTGTGATGGCGTGATTGAAGCCACAGCGAGTAAAATGCCAGTTGACCCAAGTAAACTAATGGCTTGGTTAGGCCCCGCGATTGGCCCAAACGCGTTTGAGCTTGGTGATGAAGTACATAAACAGTTTATACAAAAAGATGCAAAAGCCGCTTTAGCGTTTCGTCCTCATGCTGATAAATGGCTGGGCGATTTGTATTTAATTGCACGGCAGCGATTAAACAGTATAGGCGTAACGCAAATTTATGGTGGTGGTGTTAAAGAAAACTTTTGTACTTACACTGATGAGTCGCGGTTTTTTTCTTTTAGACGAGATAACATTACGGGTCGCATGGCGAGTTTAATTTGGCTAGCTTAATCGCATTAATGCACTATTCATTTAGTGATATTAGTGTATCTAAACTATAATGCCACCTTTGCGATTTTTATAATCGTTATCGAGCGTAATCAAGTGCTTAAAGCTTATCAATTACCTCAGCAAAAATAAAACTTAACCGATTTTTTCAGGCACATTTTGGAATTTACAACACTCACTTATATTATTAGTTTTTGCTTGCTTGGCGGTATTCTAAGCGTGAGTATGGCTGCAATATTTGCGCTTAATGTAAAAACAACATGGGTGCCAATGTTGGTGAGTTTTGCCATTGGAGCAATGCTTGGTGCGGTATTTATAGAAATTTTGCCCCATGCTTTTGCAGAAGCGAATAACGTTAAAAGTGTGTCTATGACGTTACTATTTGGCCTATTTTTATTTTTTATACTAGAAAAACTAGTCATTTGGCGACACTGCCACGGTGATCATTGCGAAGTGCATGCACTTCACACTGAAGAAAACTGTCCAGAAACGCACCCAGTTTCGAATGAAAAAACTAAGTATAAAACAGCACTCAGTAAACAACCGGCAATTTCTGCGCATCATGGTCGTTTACACGCACATATTAATGATGGTGGACGCAGTGGCATGATGATTATGATAGGGGATACATTTCACAACTTTATTGACGGTATTTTAATTGCCGCGGCATTTATTGTAGATGTAAAGCTTGGTATGGTGACAGCGATAGCAATTATTGCGCATGAAATTCCGCAAGAAGTCGGCGATTTTTTAATTCTCTTGCATTCTGGCTATAGTAAAAAACAAGCACTTATTTTTAATTTAGTTTCTAGCTTGGCAACGCTGATTGGCGGTTTAATTGCTTATTATGCGTTGCAGATAGTGCAAAGCTGGGTGCCTTATATTTTGGCATTGGCGGCAGCAAGCTTGCTGTATGTTGCGGTGGCGGATTTAATTCCTAGCTTGCATAAACGTACTGAATTAAAAGCGACATTAGCACAAGTGTTACTCATCGCTTTTGGTGTTAGTACTATCGGTATCGTGCACGTTTTCATCGCTTAATGCTTCGGCTTCTAGCGATTTTTGATGCAGTTTATGGCGCCGATGATTTCTACCCAAAATCCATAATAATAAAGCGCAAGGTAATAAGCCGTAAAATATAAATGTGAGTGAGCCTGCAGTAATATTTTTTTCAGTCGCTGCCATCAGTACGACAACGTAAATCCAAGCAATTGCAATAATGTACATAATTTTTAAATGTGAGCCAAATAATGAGTATAAGCAAATGAGTTTAACCAGATGAGTTTATCTAGTCCAAAAGTGGGTTTTGTTTCGTTAGGTTGCCCCAAAGCGGGCTCAGATGCAGAGCGTATTCTCACCCAATTGCGAGCAGAAGGCTATGAAATTTCGTCTTCATATGAAGATTCTGATTTGGTTGTAGTCAATACCTGTGGATTTATTGACTCTGCTGTGCAAGAGTCTTTAGATGCAATTGGCGAGGCAATTAATAAAAATGGCAAAGTGATTGTTACTGGTTGTTTAGGCGCAAAAAAAGGTGTGGTAGAAGCGGCGCACCCAAGTGTATTGGCTGTTACCGGCCCGCATGCTTTAGAGGAGGTGATGACGCATGTACATGCTAATTTGCCAAAAATGCATGAGCCGTTCGTTGATTTAGTGCCTCCACAAGGTATCCGTTTAACCCCTAGTCACTATGCGTATTTAAAAATTTCAGAAGGTTGTAATCACCGGTGTAGCTTTTGTATTATTCCAAGTATGCGTGGTGATTTAGTGAGTCGTCCAATTGGTGAAGTCTTGAATGAGGCGGAGAATTTAGTCAACGCTGGTGTTTCTGAAATTTTAGTCATTTCCCAAGATACTTCTGCTTATGGAGTTGACGTGAAATATCGCCCTGGCTTTTGGAATGGTCGGCCAGTCAAAACACGTATGACAGAGCTGACGCAAGCCTTGAGCGAGCTAGGTGTTTGGACGCGATTACATTATGTATATCCATATCCGCATGTGGATGAAGTCATCCCATTGATGGCAGAAGGTTTAATTTTGCCCTATTTAGATGTGCCTTTTCAGCATGCTAGCCCACGTATTTTAAAAGCTATGAAACGTCCAGCAAGCAGCGAAAATAATCTAGCACGCATTAAAGCTTGGCGAGAAATCTGCCCAGACATCACGGTGCGTAGTACTTTTATTGCAGGTTTTCCAGGGGAAACGGAAGATGATTTTAAAGTTCTGTTAGACTTTTTAGAAGAAGCACAGCTAGATAGGGTAGGGTGTTTCGCCTATTCAGCGGTGGATGGCGCAAAAGCGAATGAATTACCAGACCCAGTGCCAGAAGAATTGAAACAAGAGCGTTTGGCAAGGTTTATGGAAGTGCAAGAACGCATTAGCGCGGCGAAATTACAAATTAAAATAGGTACGATGCAAACTGTTTTAGTGGATGAAATTGTTGTAGATGAGCAAGGTAACATTATAGCGATTGGTCGCACAAAAGCCGATGCACCTGAAATTGACGGTGTAGTGTATTTAGACGATGCTGAGGGTTTAATGCCAGGCGACTTTGTAGAAGTACAGATTCATGATGCAGATGGTCATGATTTATGGGGTGGGCCACCGAAAGTTAATAATCATTAACGAACATATTTTTAAAATGTGTCTATAAAAAACCGTTAAGTTTTTTACCTCAAAGAGTTAAAGCTTTAAGTTTTTCTCAACTTAAAGCTTTAACTCTTAATTTTAAACAACACTAAACAAATCTGGCAATATCGGCGCGGGCCTTTGGCTATCCGCGCGGTCTTCTAAAAAATCAAAGGTGAGTGGACAGCGCGTTGGTTTTCGCACGGCTTTACGGCGTTTTGGTGTGGCGGCAGTTAAATCAATGTAAGGTGTTTGGCTCACTCTTATGTAGCCAGATGATGTGAGTTTTAGTGCGGTAGTTTCAAAGAGACTAAGCGGGTTGTCAATATTTTGTAGGGTGACAACTTGCGAGCTTTCACCCCCAACTTTACTGACTTTCAATACGTTATACATCACAAGCTTGGCCGAAGTTTGCTTGGCGTATATCTCACCAATATGAATATCCATGATGTTCCTTATGCATTGTCTGCATCATAGTCTCAGATTTATTCACATACAAGGGTTTGCTAGCGTTTTATAGTGAATAATATTAGTAGTCTTAGTTAATTAGCATCTTACTTAACTCATTAATCGGTAGCGCTTTGCTGAATAAATAGCCTTGCATTTCATCGCAACTAATCGAGGCTAAAAAGTCAAGTTCTTCAATGGTTTCAACGCCCTCAGCAATTACATTTAAGCCTAAGTTATGCCCTAACACCACAATTGCTTTTAAAATCGCTTGGTTAGAAGTGTCTTTATCTGAGCCTCGCACAAAGCTTTGATCAATTTTTAAATTATCTACTGGAAAGTGCTTCAGATAGCCAAAACTTGAGTAGCCTGTGCCAAAATCATCAATTGCTAGTTTAACGCCCATTCTTTTTAAATTTTTAAGGACACCGATAAATTGTCTGGTTTGCTCAACTAATGCGCTTTCGGTAATCTCAATTTCTAGCAAGTGTGGCGCTAACCCTGTTTGTCTTAAAATAGATTCAATCGATTTTACAAAATTACGATGCTGAAACTGCCGTGCAGATACATTGACCGATATTGGAACTATTTTTCCAGTCGATTTTTCTAACATTACACTATGTAAGCTCGCAGTTTGAATGACCCACTTGCCGATATGCTCAATTAAATTGCTTTCTTCTGCAAGTGGTATAAATTTAGCTGGCGAAATTAAACCTTGCTGAGGGTTATGCCAACGAATAAGAGCTTCAACGCCAGTAATAGACTCATCTAGCATGCTCATTTTTGGCTGATAGTGCAGAACAAACTCGTCTAACTTCAATGCTTGACGTAAACGGTATTCCAGTTCTAAGCGGCCAATCAAAATAGAATTAAGCTTTTTGGTATAAAACTGGAAATTATTTTTTCCAGTTTTTTTAGCTTCATACATTGCCGTATCAGCATTTTTAAGCAAAGTATCGCAATTTTTACCATCGTCAGGATACAAGCTCACACCTAAACTGCATGTTACGATAAATTCGCGTTGCTGAATTTGAAAAGGCTTGGCAGCTGCAGCTAATACTCTATCTAGAGTTTGAATTAAATCTTGTTGCTCATGCAAGCCTAACAAAATAAGTACAAACTCATCCCCACCTGCTCGCGCTACAGTATCGGTATCTCGTATGCAGCTTACAAATCTGGCGCCCATGTTAACTAAAAGTTGGTCTCCTGCTATATGACCCATGCTGTCATTTACATCTTTAAACTTATCTAAATCTATAAATACAACGGCTACTTGAGTTTTGTTACGTTCCGAATGACTAATCGCTTGCTGTAGTCTATCTTTTAGTAAGGCTCTATTTGGCAAGCCAGTTAAATCATCATGCGTGGCTTGGTATTCAATTTTTTGATGATAGCTAATACGCTCGGTAATGTCTTCTACAGTGCCTTCAAAATACAGAAAGTTCTCATGTTCATCATAGACAGCGCGAGCATTTTCAGAAATCCAAATAATACTTCCATCGCGACGATATACTTGAGATTCAAAATTTGTAGATTGCAAATCTGACTGCATTAGCATTAAAAACTCTCTGCGTCTGCTCGGATTTACATAAAGTTGCTTTTCAATGTTATTGAGTTTGTTGATGAGTTCATCTGGTGAGTCGTAGCCATATATTTTTGCTAGCGCTGGGTTCGCACGTAAATACTGACCTTGTGAGCTACTTTGAAAAATACCTTCTATTGTGTTTTCAAAAATACTGCGGTATCTATGCTCAGCTTCTTGTAAGGCTAATTCGCTAGCTTTTCGCACCGTAATATCTTGAATAAACCCTTCCAATGCTTCTATATTCCCTTGTGGGTTTAGAATTCCAGTGCCACGTTCTAACACCCACTTTACTTTACCATCGGAAGTTTTGACGCGATATTCCACTTCAAAGCGCTGTTTTAGCAGAATAGCCTTATCAATTGCCAGTCGCACCGTCATGCGATCATCTTGATGGGTAAGTTCTTCGTATGAAATACGACCATTATTGAGTAGATCGTTAGAGCTGTAACCGGTTAGCTTTGTGCAACCATTGCTAATAAAGAGCATAGTCCAGTGTTCATCAAGCAAGCAACAATAGACCATACCGTCTAAATTACTGAGTAAGGAGTTAAGAATATGCTCGCGATTTTTAAGCCAGTCTAATATAAATGGACTTGGTCCAGATATTGCCGGTAAATCAGCGCAACTACTTTTTGCTAAATATAAACGCATCTTTTTTGAGTCTCAATTAGCTTGCTAGGTTGAACATAAACTGCATTTAGATTCAATCAATATTGATTTAACTACATCTACACTAAACTTAATGCATCAAACTGTAATCAATGTTTAGCAAGCAATATTTGAGCCCAATTTTTTTAAAAACAAAAAAACATCTTCAGAGGGTTTTTCTGCGCAAATTAATATGCGATTTAACTAAATCAATCGCTTGAAACCTAAATCGAACACCGTCTAAATCTTTAACCCACATGTGTAATAGACCACTGAAAAATAAATGTGTATCAAGCGCTAAAGCATTGGGAGTTAGATTGCTAGCTAATATGCCCTCATATTGTGCACGTTCATAGGCGAGCTGGATTTTTTCGGTGATGTTGGAACAGTTGTTGAGCGTTTGTTGTAATACTGCTGCAAAATCATCTACGTACTCACATTTAATCATCATAATTTCATAAATTTGACGCATTTCAATGTTTTCATTGAGCTCGTGAATCGTGTCGCACAAACTATTTTCAATTTGTGTAAGCGGGTCGTAACCATTGCCAACTGCAAGTGTATCGTCCATACGGTCTATTAACGGCAAAAAAACGCGGTCGCGAATGGCATAAAATATTTGCGATTTATTCTCAAAGTGCCAATATACTGCACCGCGCGTGACATTGGCTTGTGCGGCAATATGCTCAAGTGTAGAACGGCTAACGCCACGCGCTAAAAACACTTCTCGTGCGGCATCAATTATGCGCTGCCTAGTGAGCTCTGCGTCTTCTTTAGTTTTTCTGACCAAGTTACTTTTATACCCTTAAATTCTTTTTAAACTAAACATTGTGTTTTAATCTAGTTATAGATTGTTGGTGACTATAGATTTACGAATAACTAAACTTTTTTATTTAATACATATATACATATATTCTTGTTTGTATACTGTATACATACAGTCATGAATGTAAGCAAGTATTTTGTCTGGATTTCATTATGTTACCTACGTGAAAAAAAATTTAATATAATTTAAAAACAAGTAGTTAAATCTAAGCCCAGTAAAAATATTATTTACAGAATTTTAAACAAACTAAGATTTCAAATAAACAGTAAAAACGGAGCAGCTGATGACACAACTAAATTTATTCGCTTCAGATAATAAGCGATCGCTAAAAATTTCGGCGCAAAGCACATTGCTAATGTGTCTGCAAAAAACCGTTAAGTCTGTTGCAATAGCTTCAATTGCAGTCATTGCATTGGCAAGTTGTGACAAAGAGTCTGATGCTCCGCCACCAGCTCAAGCAATGCCTGTGACTGTGATTACCATGGAGCCTACCAGCGTACCGATTAGTGCAGAATCTGTTGCGCAAACTGAAGGTGCTAAAGAAGTAGAAATTCGCCCTAGAGTAGGTGGTATTTTACTAAAAAAACTTTTTGAAGAAGGTGCGCCAATTAAAGCGGGTCAAGCTATGTTTTTAATTGACCCAGTACCGTATCAAATTGCGTTAACTAATGCGAAAGCGCAATTAGCGCAACAAAAAGCACGAGTTGACCAAACGCAACGCGAGGCTGCTCGATTGAAAGGCTTGTTACTCACACAATCTATTAGCCAGCGTGAGTATGATAATGCGGTTTCTGATAACTCAGTAGCCTCTGCGACTGTTCAACAAGGTGAGGCAATGGTGCGTGAGGCTGAGTTGAATCTTTCTTACACTACAGTCACGGCGCCTAATAGCGGAATGGCTGGACGTTTTCAGCTCTCAGAAGGTGCACTAATCGCACCAAATACAAGCTTATTAACCACAGTGGTGCAAATTTCACCAATTTGGGTGCGTTTTAGTTTGTCAGATTCTGAGCTTGCGCAATTAGGTGGAAACTTAACTGAAAAGGATGTTAAAAAAGTCACTTTAATATTGCCTGACGGTACTGAATATAAACAATTAGGCCGCTTGAACTTTGCCGCTAGCCAAATTGATCCAACTTTAGGTACGCAGCAATTACGCGCAACGTTCGATAATTCTGACCATAAACTATTGCCAGGTCAGTTTGTACGTGTACGCGTTACTACAGGGCAAAAAGCTGGTGTTTTTGTAGTACCACAAACTTCAGTGCTTACTAATGACCAAGGTAAATTTGTATACGTAGCTAATGCAAAAAATGAAGCCACAGTGACACCTATTCAAGTGGGTAAGTGGGTCGCTAAAGACTGGGTGGTATTAAGCGGTTTAAATGCAGGTGACAGAGTAATTGTGGATAACGTGATTAAATTACGCCCAGGCGCGGCTATTGCGCCTCATGCTATGGGTGAAGCGCCGTCTGCACCACAAATGCCAGAAGCTAAACCAGCTAAATAAAGCTTATTTATTGCCATGCAATCAAGTAAATCGCATTTAAGCAAAAAATATCATCGATAAAGTGAGTCGAGAAAAACCATGACCAAATTTTTTATTACACGGCCAATTTTTGCCAGCGTTTTGTCAATTATCATCGTATTGGCTGGCTTGGCCGCCGCGTTAAAACTACCTATTGCGCAATATCCAGAAATTGCACCACCAACGGTGCTCATTACTGCAACTTACCCAGGTGCGAGCGCTGAAACACTTTCTAAAACTGTAGCTGCGCCCATTGAGGAGCAACTGAGTGGAGTTGAAGGCTTACTTTACTTTAACTCAAGCGCAGACTCTAGCGGCACGTTGACGATTACCGCTACTTTTGAGGTGGGTACAGATATCAACCAAGCAACGTTTAACGTAAGTAACCGGGTGAATATTGCAACACCACGCTTACCAGATGAAGTGCGACGCACTGGTTTAGTTGTGCAAAAACGCTCGAATGATATTTTGTTAGTGGTGATGTTGACTGATAAACAGCGCAAATATGATCCACTTTATTTAAGTAATTACGCCACACTTAATGTGTTGGATGAGTTGAAAAGAGTAAAAGGTGTGGGTGATGCGACTATTTTTGGCGCACAAGATTACTCGATGCGCATCTGGCTACGCCCAGATAAAATGGCACAATTAGGCGTAACAACCACTGATATTGCCACTGCAATTCAAGCGCAAAATGCGCAGTATGCAGCGGGTAAAATTGGTCAGGAACCTTCGCCAAGCTCGCAGCAATTAGTTTATACAGTGACTGCAAAAGGTCGTTTAGTCGAGCCATTAGAATTCGGTAACATTATTATTCGTGCTAGCGGCCCACGTGGCGTGTTGTATTTAAAAGACGTTGCGCGCATTGAACTAGGTTCGCAAAGCTATAATGTGCGTACATCATTAGATGGCTTGCCAGGCGTTGGTATTCCAATCTTCTTGCAATCAGGTGCAAACTCGCTTGAAACGGCAGATGCTGTTAAAGCCAGAATGAATGAGTTGAAAAAGCGCTTTCCTAAAGGTGTAGATTGGGAAACGCCTTATGATACTAGTGATTTCGTTAAATCTTCAATTGAAGAAGTGATAAAAACACTCGCAGAAGCAATGGTGTTGGTTGTGCTTGTTGTGTTTGTATTTTTACAAAGTTGGCGCGCGACTTTAATCCCACTGATTGCTGTGCCAATTTCACTTATCGGTACATTTGCAGGTTTGTGGATATTTGGTTTTTCAATTAATACTTTAACTTTATTTGCCATGGTGTTATCGATAGGCATTGTGGTCGATGATGCGATTGTGGTGCTCGAAAATGTAGAGCGGTTAATGACTGAAGAAAAGTTATCGCCTATGAGCGCTGCAATTAAATCCATGGAACAAGTTTCAGGCGCAGTGATTGCAATTGTATTAGTACTTTGTGCCGTGTTTGTACCTGTTGCATTCTTAGGTGGTATTGCTGGTGAAATGTATCGTCAATTTGCGGTAACAGTAGCGGTAGCGGTAGTAATTTCAGGTGTGGTTGCCTTAACCTTAACGCCTGCGTTGTGTGCGATTTTACTAAAATCTGTGCATGGTGAATCAACATTTTTTAAACCGTTTAATCGTGGTTTTGAAAAATTAACTAATATTTATACCAATACAGTCAATTTAACATTGCATCATAAAATTATCGGCACTATTGTGTTTGGTTTGATTATCGCTTTAGTGGTCGTATTACTAAGGTCAGTGCCAGGCAGTTTTGTTCCAGCAGAAGATCAGGGCTACGTTATTACAGCAGTCATCATGCCTGATGGCGCAACTTTAGCGCGCACTACTAAAACAACAGAGGCAGTCCGAAAAGAAATTGCTAAAGATTCCGCAGTCGCGCATGAGTTTGCAGTCAATGGTTTTGATTTAATTGGTGGTGGAAATAAAACCAGTGCGGCAACCATGTTTGTAAGACTCAAAGATTGGTCTGAACGTCAAATTACAGCTGAAGGTATTGTAGGCAAACTCTTTGGTATAGGAATGCAACAACCTGACGGTATGGCGATAGCTTTTAATCCACCAGCAATTCGTGGATTAGGTAGCTCAGGTGGTTTTGAGGTGTATGTTCAAAGTCGTAGCGATACAGATCCTATGCATTTGGCATCAGTGGTTGATAGTTTTATGAACACATTGCGCCAAGATAAAACGCTGACAGGCATTAACTCTTTTTTTCGACCAACTGTGCCGCAGTTATTTGTAGAAGTAGACGAAGCAAAAGCCATTTCACAAGGTGTGCCTGTGGCAGATATTTACGCCACACTACAAAGTACGATGGGCTCGTTGTATGTGAATGACTTTAATAAATCTGGCCGTACTTATCGCGTGCAGTTGCAAGCAGAGGCAGAGTTCCGCATGAAACCAGATGATTTAGGTAAAGTGTATGTGCGCTCAAATACTGGCCAAATGGTACCGCTATCTGCACTTAGTAGAGTCAGTAGCATAGTGGGGCCAGAGCAACTAGAGCGCTACAACGGTTTGCTTTCAGCAAAAGTGTTAGGAAGCGGCGCAACTGGTGTTAGCTCTGGTGATGCGATTAAAGCAGTTGAAAAAGCCGCGGCACAAAGTTTACCTGAAGGTTACCAAATTGCTTGGACTGGACAAGCTTACCAAGAAAAGCGTACTGGTTCAGCGGCAACATTTGCCTTTGGTTTTGCGATTATTATGGTGTTCTTGATTTTAGCTGCCCAATTTGAAACTTGGGCATTACCACTTGCCGTCATTATGGCAGTGCCATTTGCTTTAGCTGGCGCACTACTGGCTGTGTTACTTCGTGGTATGCCCAATGATATTTACTTTCAAATTGGGTTAATTACTTTGGTTGGTTTGGCCGCGAAAAATGCGATTTTAATTGTGGAATTTGCTAGCCAAAAAATGGAAGAGGGCATGCCCGTTATGCAAGCGGCGATTGAAGCGGCAAGGTTACGCTTTAGACCAATTGTAATGACCTCAATGGCGTTCGTGTTGGGTATTGTGCCATTGGTGATTGCCACAGGCGCTGGTTCTGCAGCTAGACGAAGCATGGGTACAGGCGTATTTGGCGGCATGATATTAGCAACATTTATTTCGACTATTTTTATTCCTCTTTTTTTTACGTGGCTAAGTAATACAAAAGTGGATAGAAAGCATCACGCTGAAGAATAAGCAACATATAGAGACAGTAGCGAAAAGTATTTAAGGATTTATACATGTTTAAACAAAATTTAGCTGCACCAGCACTGCCAACACTCAAAGTAATCGTAGCAATCGTCATGGCAATAGGGTTCGGTGGTTGTTCAATCTGGCCAGATTACATGCGCCCTAACATTAGCTTGCCTGAGATGTTTTCTACAAAAGTAGAGGTGGCGAACGCACTAATGCAAGCGCCAAACCGTTGGTGGACTTTGTATGAAGATAAGACGCTTAATGGCTTGATTGACGAGGCGCTCAAAAATAATACTGATATTAAATTAGCTGTTGCGCGCGTTGAGCAAGCCGATGCAACGCTTCGTGAAACAGGCGCATTTTTATTACCCCAGGTTAATTTAAGTGGCGCGGCACAACGCCAGCGATTAACTGAAGCTGGATTATTTCCAGTTTTTTTTCAAAATCCATTGAATGTTTACAATGTACAGTTTGCGACCACGTTTGAGCTAGATTTTTGGGGAAAATTGCGCGGCGCTAAAGCGGCTGCAAGAGCGCAGGTGCTGTCTACTCGATATGCGCAAGATACTGTTGCGCTTACATTAGCGAGCCAAATTGCGGCTAATTATTTAGCATTGCGGGGTGCAGACTCTCAAATTGACATTACGCAACGCAATATAAAAAGCCGTGATGAAAGTTTGGCTTTAACCAAACGTCGCTTAGACGGGGGAATTGCCTCAGCATTGGATGTGCATCAGGCTGAAGTAGCTTTAGCAAGCTTAGTTGCTCAGTTAGCGGAGTTGCAACGTTTACGCGAAATCACACAGCATCAAATAGCGTTGCTAACAGGCAATTTAGGATTAAAAATTGCGGTAGCAGATATTGCAGCATTGCCTATTCCACCAACACCACCAGCAGGATTACCGTCTAGTTTGCTTGAAGCTAGGCCTGATATACGACAAGCCGAAGCGACACTAATTGCGGCAGACGCTAATATTGGTGTTGCTAAAGCGGCGTTGTATCCCTCGATTTCTTTAACTGGAATCTATGGCGGTCAAAGTTTAGAATTAAATAATTTATTTACCACCCCCGCGCGCGCGTGGACGACAGGATTAAACTTTAACTTACCAATTTTTGATTCAGGCCGACTTAAGTCACGTGTAGACCAAGCTAGCGCAATTCAAAAACAAGCTTTAGCTGGATATGAGGCATCGTTGCAAAATGCCTTTACTGAAGTAAATAATGCCTTAGTGAACTTGCGTCAATATGCTGAGCGTGAAACAGCTTTAGCACTTGGCGAAGAGGCAGCCAAAAAAGCCCTAGAGATTAGTGAAAACCGCTATAAGTCAGGTTATTCTGCTTATTTAGAGGTGCTTGATGCTCAACGCGTGTATAACGATAGTGCAACTAGTTTTGTCCAAAGCCGCCAAGCTAGAATTGTGGCTACAGTTGATTTATTCAAAGCTTTAGGTGGTGGATGGCAAGACGAGCATCCTGATAACGAGAGCCATAAAATAAAAAAAACTGACGCTAAACTATCAAACTAATGCTTCACATTTAAATGTAAGATACCAAAATTATTTTTATTGCGTACTGATTTTTTTAAAGCGTAATGTGCTAAATACTTAACAGTTTTTTACAAACACATTTCGGGTTTAAAATGGAGTATTTATAAACGTTTATTGACCTTATTTCTGTGTATAAGCAGTCCGAATCCAGTCATCATAACGTTCTAGTGTTTTAGTCGGAGAAATAACTAAATCAGCACCTAAAATATTGACTCTAAAATTATCATTTTTGTTGTATTGCACTTTCGGCATAATCAAGGTTTCTTGATTAGTAATTGAGTAGTCTTTAGGTAAAAACAAGCAAGTAAAACCTCCAGACGGGCTTGTGAACCGACTTTTGTTATTTCTAAATATGTCGTTATTGTACATATTCGTACTATTTACTATAGCTTTTACCATACTTGATCTTACGTTTTTAGCCTCAACGCAAAAGGCAGATCTAGATAAAATTTCTACACCAATGTGTAGCTTATTACCCGAAACTGGTTTTATGCTACGTATAACCCCCACGCGAGTGCCGTACTTTTGTTCTTTAACAGTTATGCTCACTATCATGCCTAAGCTCACTTCATTGACATGTTTGCTGATGTGCAATCCTAAGCCTATATTACTTTCATCAACAATGTTTGAATAGCCAGCACCTAAATCTACGTAAATAATATTAGAGTCGGGGCGCGATTTAACCATTGTATGTGAAGCAAGGCGCTCTTCAAAAGATTTTGACCCTTGGTAAGACTTTTCACCGCGCTGTACCATCATGTTTTCATATTGCTTAATTTGGTTACAGGTATCTTTAAACCCATAAGCAGTCATAGCGGATTTGACGGTTTTAGTGCGCTCCTCCATTCTGCGTTGGCGTTTATAGTCGCTACGTGACCATTCTGTTCGCAGTACTTCTAAAGTGCTAATTAAGTATTTGTTATCAATAAACTCATCCATTGATGATTGTTTTGACTTAATATTGCATTCGATAGACGTGAGGCATAAATCTATTTTTAAATTCACCGTATCAAAATTCCAATAGCGGCAGCTGTCCTTAGGCTTAAAGTTCCTAATTCGTTTGGCAGGTGCATTGGTTGCGGTGTCTACATAAAACAGATGTTTTTTCTCGTCATATACGTCATCAATCGTTACTTTAATCGCCCATTTAATAAGTAACTTTCTAACTAAATTAATCTGTTGGCGTTTAAAACTAAAGCTTTCTAAACTACCAAGCATACAGATTTTAATATAAGAAGTGGTGATAGATAGTGCTACAACATCGCTATATAGCTCTATAACCTCAAGATGCAATGAATTTTTAACTGCTATTAAATAAATTTTAGAGATCTCAAGCCACACATTGGCTGGAGCGCTGAGATAGCTGTAATAACGCCATTGAATCATTCTGTTTGCGCTGTACATGGCATGTGCAAGTAGTTTAGCTAGTAAGGGATTGTCTTTATTAGCGAGTTTTTCTATTAAGTGAACATAAATTAAAAATAATTGACGGTGAAAAGAAAATGTAGAGTAGGACATACGTTCTTCAAGATCTATTGCAATATTATCAATTTCAATAAAGTGACGTGTAATTTTTTCAACATGGGTGTGTGTTTTTTCATCGACTGAAAAAAGTGCAATTAGATATTGCTCATCATTAAAAAAATTATTTTTAAAGTCTGCATTCAATTGTTTTGTGGCAAATTCAATGGCGGCAATATCATCTAAGTCTTTTAAGCCAGACATCCACGGCAAAGTATCTACCACTTTGGCATGAGAAGCTTTATTAAATATGTTTTTAATGAATTGCATGATGAGTCTGGTTGTTAATATTCTTTTGCTCTCATATTTTAGAAGATGCATTTAACCACGTTTTTAACCTATGTTTATCAAGTTATTTACGTGCTTAATTACCTACACGTTCGTAGTTAAGCAATAGTTGTGCCATTGAAAAAATTGGTTTGAATGTTAACTAATTTAGCAAACACTATATACATGCGATTAAGTAATTACACTTCATTACGGATTGCACTTAATGTGATTGCATAAAAAATAACATTGGAATCAAGTGCTAGCAGTGGAGCATGATAAAATGGCACTATCCAATTTTAATGTGATTCAACATGACCGTTCGTACACGCTTTGCCCCTAGTCCCACAGGTTTTTTACATATTGGTGGTGCACGCACTGCCCTGTTTTCTTGGGCATTTGCAAGAAAACATGCGGGTGATTTTATTTTGCGTATAGAAGATACTGATGTAGCTCGTAGCACTCCAGAAGCATTGCAAGCGATTTTAGATGGTATGCAATGGTTAGGTTTGAGCCATGATGAAGGTCCATTTTACCAAATGCAGCGTATGGAAATGTACAAAAAAATATTACAAACCATGCTTGATAATGGTACGGCATATTATTGTTACTGTAGTAAAGACGAGTTAGAAACGCTGCGTGAATCGCAGATGCAACAAAACATTAAGCCACGCTACGATGGCCGTTGGCGACCAGAAACCGGTAAAAATTTACCAACTATGCCACAAGATATTGCTCCAGTCATTCGTTTTAAAAATCCGCAAACAGGTAATGTAGTTTGGCATGATTTAGTAAAAGGTGAAATTAGCATTGCCAATGATGAGCTTGATGATTTAGTCATTGCGCGATCAGACGGTACGCCAACTTATAATTTTTGTGTGGTGGTGGATGATAGCGAAATGGGCATTAGCCATGTGATTCGCGGTGATGACCATGTGAACAACACCCCTCGTCAAATCAATATGTTGCAAGCTTTGGCGGCGTTCGACACTAAAATTAAAGTGCCACAGTACGCGCATCTCTCTATGATCCTTGGCGATGATGGGCAAAAGCTTTCAAAACGCCACGGCGCTGTGAGCGTAATGCAATACCATGAAGATGGTTATTTGCCAGAAGCCGTGTTGAATTATTTAGCGCGTTTGGGCTGGAGCCATGGTGATGAAGAAATTTTTAGTATGCAACAATTTTGTGAGTGGGTTGACTTAGATCATATTACGCCGTCTGCCGCACAATTTAATACTGACAAATTAAAGTGGCTTAATGCGCACTATATTAAATTAGCTACGCCTGAATATTTAGCCACAGACATTACTAAACGTTTGGCTAAGTTAAATGTTGATATAGCTTCTAGGCCAAATTCTCAACCTAATCTAGATGCTGTCATTCATTTATATAAAGAGCGCGCTAACACCTTAAATGAGTTGGCTCTTAGCATTGCATATTTCTTTCAAAAACCAGTGATTGATATCGCTGCGACTGAAAAGCATTTAACGGATGATATTAAACCCATAATATCTGCCCTTAAAAGCACGTTAAGTAAGGTTGAGTGGCAAGCTGAAAATATTCATGAAGCAATTAATGCTACGGTCACAAAATATCAATTGAAATTCCCTAAAGTTGCGATGCCGCTAAGAGTGCTTATTACTGGCATTGCACAATCGCCAAGTATTGATCAAGTAATGGCATTGTTAGGTAAAGAAGAAGTGTTGGCACGCATTAGCTTGTAAATAATTGCTTTAAAAGTTTATTAGCTATTGAAGTTTATTAATTTAGCCACACTTATTAAATAATATTGCACTATATTCAAAGTGCTAATTTATTTCTTTGCATAGATTTACATCTTAATGCAGACTAAACAGAACAAATTGACTTGTTGCAAGTCACAGCTAGGGTAGTATCAACAATAGTGTGGGTGTTAGTAATTTTTATCTAACTCCAAACAATAGGAGACATCATGAATCAAAAGGGGCAAATGTTACAAGACCCATTCCTTAACGCGCTTCGCAAAGAGCACGTTGCCGTTTCAATTTACCTCGTCAATGGTATTAAATTACAAGGCCAGGTAGACTCTTTCGATCAATACGTAATTTTGCTAAAAAATACCGTGACGCAAATGGTTTACAAACATGCTATTTCAACTATTGTACCTGCGCGAGCAGTGACTATTCCACTCACCGAAGGTGATGAATAGCCTTTGAAAGATTTGTTTGAAAGACCAAATGGTGGCGAAGCTGCCGTTATGGTAAGCGTAGATTTTGGCGACAGCGATTATGATGAAAGCTTAAATGAGTTGCGCCAACTATCAATGAGTGCTGGGCTGTCGGTGCGTGGAACGATAGAAGGCAAACGGATTGTACCTGACGCAAAACATTTTATTGGTAGCGGGAAAGCCAATGAACTAGCGCAAATGATGCAAGCGAGCGAAGCCAACGTAGCAGTATTTAATCATGACTTAACGCCCTCGCAACAACGCAATTTAGAGCGCCTTTTGCAAGCCCGTGTAGTAGATAGAACGGGTTTAATTCTAGATATATTTAGCCAGCGTGCGCAAAGTCATGAAGGTAAATTGCAAGTTGAGCTTGCTCAACTTGCACATTTGTCCACTAGATTGGTGCGCGGCTGGACTCACTTAGAGCGCCAAAAAGGCGGTATTGGCGTGCGTGGTGGACCAGGTGAAACTCAGCTTGAGCTAGATCGTCGTATGTTGCGTGTGCGTGTTAAACAATTACGTGAAAAATTGGTTAAACTCAAAGCACAGCGTGGCATGCAAAGGCGTGCACGTAAGCGTTCTAGCGTAATGACTGTATCGTTAGTCGGTTATACAAATGCTGGAAAATCTACCGTATTTAACCGCATGACTAAATCGAATATTTTCGCGGCTGATCAATTATTTGCAACACTTGATACCACTACTCACAAGATTTATATTCCGGATTGTGGCGAGGTGGTCTTGTCAGATACCGTGGGATTTATTAAGCACTTGCCGCATGCGCTGGTGGAAGCGTTTAGCGCCACGCTTGAAGAAGCTGTGCAAGCTGATTTGCTGTTACATATTGTGGATACCGCGAGTACTAACCGTGATGAACAAATCGCTCAAGTGAACAAAGTGTTGTTAGAAATTGGCGCAGCGAATGTGCCGCAAATCTTAATTCATAATCAAATAGATAGAGTAGGGCTTGAGCCGTCGTTGAGTCGTGATGAATATGGTAAAATCGACACGATTCATGTATCGGCCAAAACAGGCGAGGGCTTTGATTTACTTAGGCAAGCCATGGCAGAGCATTATAAGCGTTTGCAGTATTTAATGACTGAAGAAAGCAGTTACGCATAATGTTACTTAAAAATGTGTCTGTAAAAAACGGTTAAGTTTTTTTATATTAAAATGTAATAAACGTTGAGTTTATTTCTTCTAAACAGCAATTTACTTAAGTTTTTTAAAATAACTAATAAGTTTCAAAAATTAATTTAATGGAGTCTTGAATGATTAAATTTCCGGGATGGTGGCAACGTAATGACGAAGGGCCACCAGATTTAGACCAAGTGATGCGCGATTTGAGCCGAAAAATAAACGCTTTGTTTGGCAAAGGAGGTGGTAATGGTACTCAAAAACCAGGCGGAATACGCCCCAATCCCGCTAATCTTCCAGTACTGCCTATTGTTGCTGTGGTTGTACTAATTTGGTTTGGTACGGGTTTTTATATTGTCGATCAAGGTTCGCTTGGTGTTGTACAACGTTTTGGACTTTACAATGAAACTACAGAATCTGGCCCACGATGGCATTTACCTTATCCGATTGAGACCGTTACTGTAGTCAATATGGAGCAAGTGCGTAGGCTTGAAGTTGGATACAGAACCAACGGCGAAGGTACTGGCAGCAAGACAAAGCAACCTAAAGAAGCTTTAATGTTAACCGAAGATGAAAACATTATTGATTTGCAGTTTGCTGTGCAATACAACCTAAAAAACGCGAAAGAATATTTGTTTAATAATCGCGATACCGATGCTGCCGTGATGTCGGCTGCTGAAACTGCTATTCGTGAAGAAGTCGGTAAGAATAAACTAGACGATTTATTGCAAAAAGGTTTGCAAGATACATCTGCGCGCATGCAAGTTATTTTAGACAGTTATAAAGCTGGCGTGAATATTATCAGCGTGACGCAACAAGGTGCGCAACCGCCAGAACAAGTGCAAGAGGCATTTGAGGATGTGAACCGTGCAAACCAAGATAATCAGCGCTTAATTAACGAAGGCCAAGCCTATGCAAACGATGTGATTCCAAAAGCGCGTGGTACAGCTTCACGTTTGCTTGCAGAAGCTGCTGGTTATAAGTTAAAAGTAGAAAGTGAAGCAAAAGGTAATGCGAGCCGTTTTGATCAGATTTTGGTGCAATATACCAAAGCGCCAGAAGTGACGCGTCAACGTTTATTCTTAGATGCACAAGAGAATATTTTATCTAGCGTCAGTAAAATTATAGTGGACCAGAAAGCGGGGAACAATCTGCTTTATTTACCGTTAGATCAGTTGATTAAATCTAATGGCGCAAATGTACCCATTCAATCACAATCTTTACAGTCATTAAATCCGCAGGCGGCACCTGCAGAAACTGCTGATACTGACCGTTCACGCGAGGCTTTTAGAAGCCGCGACCGTGAGAGTAGATAGATTAAGGACTAATGATGAAAAACTTAAGTAATATTATAATCGCTGTACTGGTTGCAATCGTATTGCTATCTTCGTCAGCATTTACAGTAAGCCAAACGCAGTTTGTATTGGTTAAGCGTTTGGGTGAAATTGTTGACGTGAAGAAAAAGCCTGGCCTATATTTTAAACTGCCATTGGTGGATGACTTAAAGTACTTTGATAACCGCATTATCACGCTTGATTCTGACCAGCCTGCAAAGCTTATCACGAGTGAAAATAAGTACATGATGGTTGATTCATTTGTTAAATGGCGCATTATTGACCCATCAAAATATTATGTTTCAATCAGAGAAGGTGGTGAAGCTGCTGCTGAAGACCGTTTATCCAAAGTTGTGAATGCTGGCTTACGTTCAGAATTTGGCCGCCGTACTGTGCATGATGTAATTGCAGGTGAGCGAATTGCTATTATGGATAACTTGCGTAAAAAAGCAGATATTGATGCGAGACAAATGGGTATTCAAGTAGTGGATGTTCGTTTGAAACGTGTGGATTATTCTGACGATATTAGCAAATCTGTCTATGACCGTATGATTTCTGAACGTAAACGTATTGCTAACCAGCTACGCTCTGAAGGTTCTGCAGCTTCTGAAAAAATTAGAGCTGATGCGGATAAACAACGTGAAGTGATTATTGCTGAAGCTTTCCGCGACGCGCAAAAAACTAAGGGTGAAGGCGATGCGACCGCCGCATCAATTTACAGTGAGTCTTACAGTAGAAACCCAGAGTTTTACGCGTTTTATCGTAGTACAGAAGCGTATAAAAATAGCTTTAAGAGTAAATCTGACATCATGATCTTAGATCCAAGTTCAGACTTCTTTAAATACATGCGTAGTCCAGCCAAAAAATAGTACCTGGTTAGTATTTATAAAGCTTTTAAATGATAAACACAACGCTACTCACCGCGCTAGGCTTAATGCTGGTAATAGAAGGCTTTTTGCCTTTAGTGGTACCGCAAGTTTGGCGCGAAACTTTTACCCGTATGGTAAAGCTCAAAGACGGACAACTACGTTTCGTGGGATTAATTTCAATCATTGGCGGCGCCTTACTTATTTGGCTAAGTAAATAGTACTTACTTAGCCATTTATCATTTAAAATATTACTTTTAAAAAAATGTGTCTGTAAAAAACTGTTAAGTTTTTTACCTAAATAAGGCAAAACCGTTAAGTTTGTCAGCATTGCCGTGATTAAAGCCTTAATACAGGGCATTAATCATCACTAAAATGGAATAAGCGACTAAAGATGCGCAATTGGTTACTTCCCGAATATATTGAAGATGTGTTACCCGCAGAAGCTGCGCGTATTGAGCTATTGCGCCGTAAGTTATTAGATTTGTTTGCCGTGCACGGCTATCAATATGTAATTCCACCTATGTTGGAATACATGGAGTCGCTAATTACTGGCGTGGGACATGATTTAGATTTAGCGACTTTTAAAGTGGTTGATCAGATTACTGGACGCTTAATGGGTGTGCGTGCAGATATGACCCCACAAGCTGCGCGTATTGATGCACACTTATTGAATCATCAAGGTGTGACGCGCTTATGCTATGCAGGTAGCGTGTTGCGCACAAAACCTGATGGTTTGGCGTTAACACGTGAGCCATTGCAATTGGGGGCAGAGTTATACGGTCACGCAGGTGTTGAAAGTGATATTGAAATTCAAAAGTTACTGATGAATGCGCTACATACTATTGGTATTGAATCTGTACATATTGATTTTAGCCATGTAAATATTTTTGGCAGCTTGATTGAAGCAAGCAATATTGACGCTCAACTTGAGCAAGATTTATTTGCCGCATTACAAAGTAAAGATAAAACGTTAGTAGCATTCTTAGCAAAAGATTTAGATAAAACCACGCAAACAGCTTTAATTCATTTAACTGACTTACATGGTGATGAGACTATTTTAGAAAAAGCTGAATCAGTGTTACCAAGAACACCAGCGATTCAATCTGCCATCGCCAGCTTACGTCATGCGGCTCAAGCGTTAACAAGCTTAAATGTCACCGTTAGTTTTGATTTTAGCGAACTACGTGGTTATCACTACCACAGCGGTATTGTGTTTGCTGCCTATGCTCAAGGCTACAAAGGACCATTAGCCTTGGGTGGTCGTTATGATGAAGTTGGCAAGGCATTTGGCCGTGCAAGGCCAGCAACGGGTTTTAGCTTGGATTTACGAGGTATTGTCACAGCACTTTTGCCTGCAACACCAAGCATGGCAATTTTTGCACCAGCGTGCGCTGAGGAATCAACGGGTTGCGATGCAAGCTTAGAAGCAAAAATTGACACATTACGCTCTGAAGGGCATATTGTGGTGCAAGCCTTAGCGAACAGCAAAAGCGACTTTGCTGAACTTAATTGTGACCGCAAACTTGAACATTACCATTCCGGCTGGCATGTTGTTGCAATTAAATAACAAGCCGCAAAATGTGTCTGCTAAAAACCGTTAAGTTTTTTTGCAGACATCGTTTTAAACGTTAAATGTCGTACATTAAATAATTCAATTATTATCAATAATCATTAAAAGTAAATTAGTTAGGCAAATCAGGTTATGGCAAATCAGGCAACTCAATCTCCAGCTGCAAAAAACGTCGTTGTCATCGGTACACAATGGGGCGATGAAGGCAAAGGTAAAATTGTGGATTGGTTGACCGATCATGCGCAAGGTGTTGTTCGCTTTCAAGGCGGGCATAACGCAGGACATACATTGGTGGTTGGACAGGGTGATGCACAGCGTATTTATAAGTTAAATTTAGTGCCATCTGGCATTGTGCGCACAGGGGTCAATTGTTACATTGGTAATGGTGTAGTACTAGATGCAGGGCATTTACTCAAAGAAATTTCTGCCTTAGAGCGCGACGGTTTAGAAGTTAAAAATCGTCTAAAGGTGAGCCCTGGTTGTCCACTTATTTTAGATTATCACGTACGCTTAGATGTGGCGCGCGAGCTTAAACGCGGCGCAGATAAAAAAATTGGTACGACTGGCAAAGGCATCGGCCCAACCTATGAAGATAAAGTTGCGCGTCGAGCTTTACGTCTTTATGATTTATTTTATCCAGAACAATTTAGCGAAAAATTGCGCGATGCATTAGATTACCATAACTTTGTACTTACACAGTATTTAGGTGCAGAGGCCGTTGATTTTAATCAACAATTAGATTCTGCTTTGCAAAAAGCTGAGCATATTAAACCCATGGTAGCCGATATCTCTGCAGCGCTATACGCTGCAAACGCGGCAGGCCAAAATTTGCTGTTTGAAGGCGCGCAAGGCACATTGCTAGATGTTGACCACGGCACTTATCCTTATGTCACTTCCAGCAACTGTGTATCAGGTCAAGCCGCCGCTGGAACGGGTGTTGGTCCAAACATGCTGCACTACGTTTTGGGTATTACCAAAGCCTACACCACGCGAGTCGGCGGCGGGCCTTTTCCTAGTGAACTAGATATTGAAACAGAGCACTGTCCAGGTAACCAAATGTCGGTTAAAGGTCAAGAAATTGGCACGGTCACTAAGCGTAAACGTCGTTGCGGTTGGTTTGATGCGGCTGCATTACGTCGTTCAGCAAAAATTAATGGTTTAACGGGTTTATGTATCACTAAACTCGACGTGTTAGACGGGATTAAAGAACTCAACATTTGCACTGGCTACGAGCTTGATGGCACATTATTAGACTTATTGCCTATTGGCGCTGATGATGTTGCGCGTTGCAAACCGATTTACGAAACGGTGCCAGGTTGGTCTGGCAATACATTTGGCGTAAAAACTTGGGATGACCTACCTAGAGCAGCGCAAGGGTATTTAACGCGTTTAGAAGCGCTTTGTGGTGTGCCAATTGCAATTGTTTCTACAGGCCCAGAGCGCGACGAAACCATTGTGCTACAACATCCGTTTAACGCATAGATTAACGTTTTAAATTTAAATATGCATAATTATCAAAGACTTGCATGGGCAATTACAGGTTCAGGGCATTACCTACGCGAGTCGTTAGCTTTACTTAAAACTTTAACAAACGTTGATATTTTTTTAAGTAAAGCCGCTACTGAAATCATTAAACAATATGGTTTTCAAGCCGAGTTAGATGCAACAGGACATAAAACATACCAAGATAAAACCGCCAGTAGCGTTCCCGTAGAACTGTTTTATCAGGGCAAATATCATACCTTAGTGGTTGCGCCAGCAACCTCAAATACGGTTGCAAAAATGGCATACGGTTTTTCAGATAGTCTAGTCACAAACTTATACGCGCAAGCAGGAAAGCGGCGGGTAGAGAGCATCGTGTTTGCATGCGACACAACGCCAGAACTCACTTCAGAAGCGCCTCGAAATAACCTTGTGAAGGTATATCCGCGACAAATTGATTTAGATAATATGCAAAAGCTTAAAACATTTGAAACCACTTTAGTGGTTGAAGATATGCACACTTTGAGTGTAGCCATTCAGACAAGGCTAAATTCGCTAGCGCATGGCTAAAAATCTACTTTTTTTGACGGGCAAGCTAGCAGAAAAAAGTTTGAACAAAGTGCTGGCAGAAGTTCAAAAACATCCCAAAACGCCTGCTTTTAAATATCGAGTGCATCAAATCGGCGTATCTGTTGCCGCGTTAATGACTTCAGATTTAATTGCACGTCGATTAAAAGAAACAGGTGATGCGGATAAACTTATTTTACCAGGACTTTGCCAAGGCGACTTAGCGCAGTTAGAAACGCAATATGGTATTCCTGTAGAACGCGGACCAACCGATTTAAAAGATTTACCGCAATATTTTGGTCATGGCGGAATCACGCCAGATTTAAGTCAATACAGTGTAAAAATATTTGCCGAGATAGTTGATGCGCCATTTTTAAGTATTGAAGGTATTATTAAAAAAGCGTTGCAATATCAAGCTCAAGGCGCAAATGTGATTGATTTAGGTTGCTTGCCAACCGTACCATTTTTACATTTGACTGAAACGATTCAGGCACTTAAAGCGTTGAATTTAAAGGTAAGTGTAGATTCTCTAAATTCTGATGATTTATTATCTGCAGGTAAAGCTGGTGCAGATTATTTACTAAGCCTGACTGAGAAAACGCTTTGGATTGCTGATGAAGTTGCTGCTACCCCTATACTTATTCCCGCAAAACTGCATAGTTTGCCATCACTATATCGTGCGATTGAAATTTGCCTTAAACGCAATAAACCATTCATTGCCGATGCGATTTTAGATCCTATTCATTTTGGGTTTACAGATTCAATTGTGCGCTATCAAAAGCTCCGAAAAAAATATCCTGATATTGAAGTTATGATGGGTGTAGGCAATTTAACGGAGCTTACTGATGCTGATACCACGGGCATTAACGCGCTACTTTTTGGCATTATTAGTGAGCTGCAAATTAATGCAGTGTTAGCAACTTCAGTAAGCCCACATGCACTTAACGCTATTTCACAGGCAGATATTGCACGGCGTGTAATGTTTGCCGCTAAAGCCGATGGTAGATTGCCACGTGGTTATAGTCATGGTTTATTGGGATTACATGATAGAAAACCGTTTACTTATACAACAGATGAAATTAAAGAAACCGCGAGTCAAATTAAAGATCCAAGTTTTCGCATTCAGGTAAGCGAAGAGGGCGTGCATATTTACAATCGTGATGGCATATTTGAAGCTACGGATCCTTTTGATTTATATCAATATTTAAAAGTAGAAGATGACGCCTCGCATGCGTTTTACTTAGGTGTGGAGTTGGCGCGCGCTCAAATTGCTTGGCAACTCAATAAGCGTTATGTGCAAGACCAAGAATTAACATGGGGTGTAGCAACTAAAGTTACTAATGTTTCCGCTAAGCAATCTCATCGAGAAGTATTTATGAAAGAAAAAAAAGAAGCTACAAAAAATAGTGTTAGCAAAACCAAGAGTGAATAACTGCATATTATGATTTTAGAAACCATCATCATTACACAAGATATACAAGGTCATGTGCATGTGACACCATTTGGTATTCAAATGCAAGATGATATGGTTGTCATTTCACCTTTTAAACCTTCTGCAACGTTAGAAAACATCTTGGCGACACGCGTTGCGGTAATGAATCTAACCGATGATGTGCGTATGTTCGCTGCCGCACTTACAGGCCGAAAATCTTCGGATACAGTGCTTTCAAATTTAACCCCAGTAAATAAAGTCGCAGGTTTTAGATTAAGAAATACGTTAGCACATCAAGAGCTAAGACTTGTAAGCGTTGAAGATGATGCAATACGCCCTAAGCTTTTTTTGCAGATTGTGCACCAAGAAAACCATCAGCCATTTGCTGGGTTTAATCGCGCACAAGCATCAGTAATAGAGTTGGCGGTGTTAGTGAGTAGATTAAATCGCTTACCCGCGGAAAAAATTATACAAGAAATGGCGTATTTACAAATTGCCATAGATAAAACAGCAGGTCCCCGAGAGCTTGAGGCATGGGGCTGGCTGGTTGAGGCTGTAGAGAATTACCAAGCTGCAGTTAAATTCGAGAATTTAGCATGACGCAATTGTTAATTAGCGTTATGAATGTTCAAGAAGCAAGCATTGCAATAGCGCATGGTGCTGATATTATTGATTTAAAAGACCCAAAGACGGGTGCGCTAGGCGCGTTACCGATAACAACAATTAAAAGCATAGTCGATTTTATTAACGGCGCAAGACCGACTAGCGCAACGGTTGGTGACTTGCCTGCGCAAAATAGCGTGCAAGTTGAAGTGCTCGTAAACGCAGTTTTACTACTTGTTGAGACGAATGTAGATTTTATTAAAATTGGCTTTTATGTAACAGAGGATTATCAGCCATGTTTAAGCGAGCTTAAAAATCTCATTAAAAGGTGTTTGCCAAAAACCGTTAAGTTAATTGCAGTATTGTTCGCCGAATATGATTATCCAGCAGAACTAACAAGTGAGTTGAAGAAAGCAGGTTTTGTCGGCGTGATGATAGATACCGCAATAAAAAACGGTAAAATTTATAGTGATTATCAAAGCTTTAAGATTACTAAAAAATTTGCCGATGAAGCAATATTACACAATTTAAGTTTTGGTTTAGCAGGCTCACTTAGTTTTAAGGACATTGGAGATGCTAAGCGTTTTTCACCAACTTACTTAGGTTTTAGAGGCGGTGTTTGCGATAGAAATACGCGTCAAGAAAACTTAAATATTCAACAAATAAGCAAGATTCGTAATTTGATAAATATGTTGTGTAAAAAACAACAGTTTGCATGTAATTTAACTTGCAAGCTAATAGTTAGATCTCTAGCGCATTGCAAGCTATCTACAGTTTTAGTATTATTAGATGATAAAATTTTAGATTTATATTAAATAGGAGCAAAACTAATGAAAAAAAATATTCTTAATATCGCAGTAGCCGCAACACTTGGTTTCGTAGCATTCTCAGCTTCATCTGAAGATATGTACCGCGGTGCTTGGTACGCAGTACCTGGAGCCAGCTACACAAACCCAGACAGTGATTTAGAGTCTCGTAATGATGGTGCAGGTATATTCTTGCGCATGGGTAAAGAATTAAGTGAGTCATGGGATATTCAGTTTGGTATCAGTCAAGCTAGGACAGGAAACGATCTTAATGGCGTGGGTGGCCGATACAGGCAATCAATGTTAGGTGCTGATGCACTATATTTCTTTAGCCGTGATAAATTCCGTCCATTCGTATTGGCTGGTTTAGGTGTTGCTCGTAACAGAGTTAATTACGACGGTATTGATTTAGATGATAAAAGTAAAACTTCACCATATGCTAACGTTGGTTTAGGCGCTCAATATTTAATAACTGATAACTTTGGCTTACAAGCTGACGTTCGTCACGTATGGAGTAAATCTGGTACACAATCTATCAATGCAGATGCTGGTAGACTTAACGCTGACGAAACAGTGGGCAATACGTATGTTAACTTAGGTGCAATTTTCCGTTTTGGTGCGCCAGCTCCAGTTGCAATGGCTGAACCTACACCAGAGCCATTAGCGCCTGTAGCGGTTGCAGTTGCTCCAGAGCCAGAACCAGTTCAAGCGGCATTGCCTGTTGTGCCTGCATGTAACGAAAAATTTCAAACTGTTGAAGTTTCAGCGGAAAAATTATTTGGCTTTGATAAATCAAAATTAGCTGACGACGGTAAAGCGGAATTAGACGCAGCTATCCAAAAAATCAAAGCGCATCCAGCGTTAGTTTTGGTATTAGTAACAGGTCACACGGACCGCATTGGTTCAGAAGCTTACAACCAAAAATTATCAGAGCGACGTGCTAACCAAGTTAAAGAATATATGGTTGCAAATGGTGTTGATGCCTCACGTTTACAAGCAGCTGGCAAAGGTGAATCAGAGCCAGTAGTCGGTTGTGAAGGTTTGCGTGGAAAAGCAGTTGTTGAGTGCTTAGCGCCAAATCGCCGCGTTGTAATTTCAGCTGAAGAGAAAATCGAGGCTGGTTGTAAATAAGATTTATTATTCCATTAAGTAACTAATATTATTTAATTAGATAATTAAATAAATCTAAAAAAGCCCCGATAACACGGGGCTTTTTTTTGGCAAAAGTATGCGACAAAAATGTTGTTTAAATAATAAATAATTAGCTTACAAAGTCTAAGTTTAAACAGTAAAGTACTAATAGTTTAATATTCATTAAAAATTACGCATACAAAATAGTAGCCGAGAACCGCATGTTAGAGATTAAATTAGACAAAACTATTAAAAATAGTACCGATATGCTAAACCCAGCGCTTAAAAAAACGGATTTAATTATTGAATCACGTTGGCTTGCCACAGTGAATGCAAATAATACCGTGCTGGAAAATCATGCAGTTATAGTTAAAAATGGTGAAATCATTGAGATATTACCTATTATTGAGTCCAGGCAACAATACACGTCTGATTCAGTCATATTTTTAGATGACCATATAATAATTCCAGGCTTAATTAATTTACATACACATGCTGCTATGTCCTTAATGAGAGGTGTTGCAGACGATACTTCTTTAATGACTTGGTTGAATGAGCATATTTGGCCAATTGAGCGAGCACTAGTTTCTGAGCGTTATGTACAAAATGCAACTACTTTAGCCTGTGCAGAAATGTTAAGCGGAGGTATTACGTGTTTTAACGATATGTACTTTTTTCCAGAGCAAACTGCAATTGCTGCAAGCCAAGCTGGGATGCGTGCAAATTTAGGCTTAGTGGTGTTAGATTTTGCAAGTAACTACGCGAGCGATGCGGAAGACTATTTAAAAAAAGGCTTTGATACACGCGACAACTGGCGGCACGACAATTTAATTTCATTTTGCATTGCACCGCACGCACCTTATACGGTTTCAAACCAAACGTTTGAAAAGGTGGTGACATATGCTGAACAATTGTCATTAGGTATTCATACGCACTTACATGAAACACGCGATGAAATTGCCCAATCTGACTCTCAATTTGGGGTTCGACCATTACAACGAATGTTAGATTTAGGGGTATTAGGGCCAAACCTAACTGCTGCGCATTGTGTGCACTTACAAGCACACGAAATTGAGAAGCTTGCAGAATATGGCTGCCATGTAGCACACTGCCCAAGCTCTAACTTAAAGCTTGGAAGTGGCATAGCTCCAATTACACAAATGCTTAAAGCATCCATTAACATAGGTTTAGGCACAGATGGCGTAGCGAGTAATAACCGTTTAGATTTATTTGCCGAAATGCGCTTAAGCGCTTTGTTAGCAAAAGGCGCGAGTGAAGATGCAACCTCATTATCAGCGCCTCAAGCGCTAGCTATGGCAACAATTAATGCAGCAAAAGCTATGGGTATGGATACTAAAATTGGCTCGATTGAAGTTGGTAAATATGCTGATTTGACTGCAGTAAAGTTAAGTGATTTTAATAATCAGCCATGTTATGACCCAATTTCACATTTGGTTTATGCATGCGGTCGCGAACATGTCACCCATACTTGGGTGGCAGGGGAATTACGCTATAACGATGGTGTCTATTCGAACATTGAGCCCACTGAATTAAAGGAAATTATTAGTATATGGCAACCAAAAGTAAGACAACAACAAAAATGACCACCCAAAATATTGAAGCAGTCAATGCAGATGAGCTAGAATTGCAGAAATTTGGTGACCTTGCCCACAAATGGTGGGATAAAAATAGCGAATTCAAGCCCTTGCATGAAATCAACCCTTTGCGACTAGGGTTTATAGATGGTTTAGCGTCGCTTAAAGATAAGCGAGTCCTTGATGTTGGCTGTGGTGGTGGTATTTTATCAGAGTCTATGTTTTTTAAAGGTGCTGATGTAACTGGCATAGATTTAGGCGAGAAAGCGCTTAATGTTGCTAAATTGCACCAACTCGAAAGCGACGCTAAAGTAAATTATCAGTGTATTGCAGTTGAAGAGTTGGCAAAACTTGAGCCTCATAGCTTTGATGTGATCACTTGCATGGAAATGTTAGAACACGTCCCCGACCCAGCGGCGATTGTTAAAGCATGTGCTAAGCTAATAAAGCCAAATGGCTCAGTATTTTTTTCTACTATTAACCGAAATCCTAAAGCGTATTTGTTTGCAGTGATTGGTGCTGAATATCTGTTGAATATGCTACCTAAAGGCACGCATGATTATGCAAAATTCATTAAACCATCAGAACTGGCAAGTTGGGCTAGGACGGCTAACTTAAACCTAAATGAAGTACGTGGTATGAGTTATAACCCAATTACTCAATACTATTCGCTGGGAAGTGATGTTTCAGTCAATTACCTCATGCATACAACTTTGCTTGGATGAGTGAATGAGCCAAACTTTAACTGGGAATACAAGAGTAGTGCTTTTTGATTTAGATGGCACATTAGTTGATACTGCACATGATTTAGGTTTGGCGCTCAACATGCAATTGGTGCGACACGGAAAACCTACAATAGCCCATGAAAAAATATGGCCAATCGCATCGCATGGTTCACGAGGTTTGCTCGAGCTTGGTTTTGAAATTACACCAAGTGATGAATGCTTTGAGGCAATGCGTAAAGAATATTTAGACTTATATGAAGAAGTATTTACTAATCAGCCAATATTGCTACCAGGTATTGAAGCGCTATTAATAAAATTATATGCCCAAAATATTATTTGGGGCATTGTGACAAATAAGCCTCGTAGATTTTCTGTAAACTTAATCAATGCAGTAATCTTTAATGGTAAGTACTTAAGTGATTATTCTGCATGCCTATTATGTGGTGATGATGCAGTCACTCCTAAGCCATCGCCTGATACTTTGTTGATGGCATGTGAAGCACTCGATACTAAGCCAGAAAATTGCATTTATGTGGGTGATGCAGAGCGTGATGTACAAGCGGCTAAGGCAGCAGGAATGCCGTCTGTTGTAGCACTATTTGGTTATATCGCAGAAAAGGACAATCCAGCAGAGTGGGGCGCAGATTTTATGATAAAGCAGCCAGGTGAGCTACTGTGTTTACTTACTGCTAACTAAATTTGTTTAAACATACTCTAGCTATTAACTGGCAACACTTAAAGCTTAGAAGTTGATTTTTTTTCAATTTGTTGCATTCTCATTTTTTTAAATCTTAATGAGCAAGCCTAACCTTTAAAATAGCAGTCGTGAAACTCTGCTTACCAAACATGCTGACTAAATTTGCATAATATATGAGAAAAAAGATGGGTAAGCGGTTACAGTTTATTTAATACTCCGCCGCTCAATCATTGCTTGCGCTAGCGTGCCACTATCTACATATTCAATTTCTCCACCCATTGGCATGCCTCGAGCAATGCGACTTGTTTTAATGTTGCGGGCGCGAAGTAGCTCGCTCACATAATGCGCTGTGGCATCACCTTCAACAGTGTAATTGGTAGCTAATATCACTTCTTGCACCACGCCATCTCGCGCACGTTTGATTAGTTTATCTAAATTAATTTCTTTCGGACCAACCCCATCAAGCGGAGAGAGTCTGCCCATTAGCACAAAATATAGGCCTGAATAGGCATGAGTATTTTCTAGCATCATTAAATCTGTTGGCATTTCAATCACACACAGTAAGCTTTTATCGCGATTATCATCGTCACATAGTTGGCAAATCGGCTGCTCGCTAAACGTATTGCAAAGCCTACAGTGGCTTACTACCTGCAATGCACTATCTAAACTTAATGCTAATTTAGAGGCACCTTTTCTATCGCGCTGTAATAAATAATACGCCATACGCTGGGCAGATTTTGGACCCACCCCTGGTAAACAGAGAAGGCTATCAATGAGCTGTTCTAATGCAGGCGGGTTTTTCATTAAGCTGAAGCTGAAAGTTTCGTATTAAAAACCGTGCTAATTAAAATGGTAGTTTCATACCAGCAGGCATATAGTTTGCCATTTTGGCCGATGAAGTTACCTCAGCTTTTACATTAGCGTCTTTTAAAGCAATCACCAATAAATCTTCGAGTGTTTCTTTATCTTCCATGACGCTATCATCCAATGTCACGCGCTTTACTTCATTTTTGCAGGTCATTTGAATTTTGACTAAGCCGTTTGCCGCAACACCCTCAACTTCAATGTTTGCTAACTCTTCTTGTGCTTTTTGCATATTGGCTTGCATTTGTTGGGCTTGCTTCATTAGATTTCCCATGCCACCTTTCATCATTTTGCTTTTCCTTACGTTTAGTTAAATTTAAGTTATTAAATGGGCTTAATACTATTAGGGATAATTTCTGCATCAAAATCTTGAATGAGCGCTTGTACAAAGCTGTCTTCTTCAATCGCATTCACTGCATTAGCTTGTGCGGTAGCTTTTTCTTCAAACACTTGTTTGGCGACAGTATTGCCTGTACCGCCTATGTTAAATTGCAGTTTTATTTTTTTATCGTAAAACTGTGAAATTACACTGCTTAATTTTTCTTGATAATTAAGCAATAGCAAGCCTTTTTGTGCCTCTGGTACGCTAAACGACATACTGTTTTCATCAAAACTCACTAGTTCACAGTGTAGTGCAAGTGTGCGTGCTAAGCCCAGTTTGAGCTCATCAATCAAACCACGCCAGTTGCCGTTGAAAATAAGGTTAGTATTTTGTTGCGGTTTTTCAGAAAAATGACTGTCTTCAGGATTGGCTTGAGTATGAGATATTTCTGAGCTAAATGTTGGCGCAATTAATTCAGTTTTTTTCTCAGCTAAAGCATTAGGACTACTATTGTTTCCTATCGCCACTTTAACCGAGGATGGAATCGCGGTTGTTGGCGCATTATCATTAATGTGTCCAACGCTGGTTTGGTTTGGAGTAAAAGCTAGCATGCGCATTAAGCTCATGGTAAAGCCAGCAAATTCATCTGGCGCTAAGCTAATATCTCGTCGACCTAACAATGCAATTTGATAATAAAGCTGTAATGTTTCTGCAGGTAATTTTTGCGCTAAATTTAGTAATTTTTGGCGATCGGGTAGGTCGTCTGCAATACTATCTGGTACTGTTTGCGCCACGGCAATTTGGTGTAATAGTTGTGCTAAATCATTTAAAGCCACGTCGAACGATAAGCTGCGTTCTTCCATCACTTTTGCTTGCGCAAATAAGCTTTTTCCATCATTAGCTAAGAGCGCATCTATCATTTGGTATAAATAACTTTGGTCTATTGCGCCTAACATAGCACGCACTTCAGCTTCGTTGACAGTTTGTCCACCGTAGGCAATGGCTTGGTCTGTTAGTGACAATGCATCACGCATGCTGCCTGCAGCAGCGCGCGAAATTAAGTGCAGGGCAGTAGGTTCAAAAGCAATATTTTCTTGTGTAAGAATGTTTTTTAAATGACTGGTAATTGAAGTGCCTGCCATTTGGCGTAAATTAAATTGTAAACAGCGCGATAGGACTGTAACGGGTACTTTTTGCGGATCAGTCGTGCCAAGAATAAATTTTACGTGTGAAGGCGGCTCTTCGAGCGTTTTAAGCAGGGCATTAAAAGCCTCTTTTGTTAGTTGGTGAACTTCATCAAGCATAAAAATCTTAAAACGCCCAAGTGTCGGTGAATATGTTGCTTGCTCTAGCAATGACCTAACATCATCTATTCCTCGAGTTGAAGCTGCATTAATTTCAATATAGTCAACAAAGTGGTCATCATCGATTCCTACGCACGCATGACATACTCCACAAGGCGTTGCGCTAATGCCAGCTTCACAATTAAGTGATTTAGCTAAAATGCGGGCTAGGGTGGTTTTGCCCACTCCCCGAGTGCCCGTAAATAAATAGGCATGGTGTAAACGATTTTGCGTGAGTGCATTGGTGAGGGCACGCACTACGTGGTCTTGCCCGACCAATGTATCAAATAATTTTGGGCGCCATTTGCGTGCTAATACTTGGTAACTCATAAGATTTAAGCGTTTACTTTCATGCAATACAAGGTCATTTTTGCGGTCTTAATCATGGTATTAACTTTAGCTGATTATGGCGGATAAGTCATGGGTAAATTGCACTGTGAGATAGATTTATGCTATTTTAAAACATGAGGCTGACATGGGAGAGGTGGCGAGCCTGAACCTCGGCACTTGCTTAATAGTTGTGGCTGCTTGCTTCCGCACCTGACCAGATTGGCTACTTTACAATGCGAGGAGACCCGCCACTTGTGATTTTACAATACTTTGCTAGTTTCGCTTACGGTGAAATGCTTTTTATTTAAAACTTAAGTATTTTGTCCTTGATTTTAGAAAGCTTAACGGTTTTTTTATAGACACATTCTTAATATTAGCATTATCTTAATAACCAACACGCACCACATCAGGTAAGCTTGCAAGCTCTTCATCGCTGTACAAACGGCCGCGTGTAATAAAGGCAAAGCCAGTGCCGCAATCTAAAGAAAAAGAACCGCTAGAGCCAGGTTCAGCATCTAAGATTGTATGCATGTTTTCTGCAAAGCTAAAGTGGCTATCGCCCATGTAAAAAGTCGCATTATTTTCTGTACCTAAAGTACCAAGCATCACATCTGCGGCGCTGCCTTTAAACTCATTTGCAGGCATACATAGTGGGCCGCTACCTTCACAGCATCCACCAGATTGTAAAAACGCTATTGGGCCAAATTCGGCGGTTAGTCTATCGATGAGTGCAATTGCCGACGGCGTTGCAGAAATACGTTCAGCCATATTGATGCCCCAAACATTTATATTTAAAAAAGCTTATTCAAATAAAAAGGGGCAAGTTAACTCGCCCCTTGATATTACTATTCACTTAAGATTAAGCGATTTAACATCTAGCGATTAGAAGAAGCCCAATTTATTAGGATTGTAGCTTACAAGCAAGTTTTTAGTTTGCTGGTAATGGTCTAACATCATTTTGTGATTTTCACGACCAATGCCAGACTCTTTATAACCACCAAATGCCGCATGAGCAGGGTAGGCATGGTAACAGTTAGTCCATACACGGCCAGCTTTTATACCACGACCCATACGGTAAGCAGTTGTACCATTGCGCGTCCAAACACCAGCGCCTAGACCGAAGATGGTGTCATTGGCAATCGCTAAAGCATCAGCTTCATCTTTAAAAGTAGTTACAGCAAGCACGGGGCCAAAAATTTCTTCTTGGAATACGCGCATCTTGTTGTGACCTTTTAATAAAGTCGGTTGCACATAATAGCCTTCAGCCAAATCGCCACCAAGTACGTTACGGTTACCACCAATCAATACTTCAGCGCCTTCCTGTTTACCAATATCAATATAACTCATGATTTTGTTCAATTGGTCTTGTGAAGCCTGCGCGCCTAACATGGTGTTTGGGTCTAGCGGATTGCCTTGTTTAATGGCTTTCACACGCTCTAAAACACGTTCCATAAATTTATCGTAGATAGATTCTTGAATAATTGCGCGTGATGGGCATGTACATACCTCACCCTGGTTAAATGCAAATAACACCAAGCCCTCAATTGCTTTATCGAAGAACGCGTCATCTTCATCCATAATGTCTGCAAAGAAAATATTAGGCGATTTACCACCTAGTTCTAATGTTGCAGGAATTAAATTACTTGCAGCCGCCTGTGCAATCACACGGCCTGTAGCCGTTGATCCTGTAAAGCCGATTTTAGCGATACGTTTGCTGTTTGCAAGTGGTGCGCCCACTTCACGGCCGTAACCGTTTACGATATTGATTGTGCCTGGTGGGAGCAAGTCTGCAATAACTTCCATCATAATTAAAATACTAATAGGCGTGAATTCTGCTGGTTTCAACACTACACAATTACCAGCAGCCAATGCTGGCGCTAGTTTCCAAGCTGCCATCAAAATTGGGAAGTTCCATGGAATGATTTGACCAATAACGCCCAGCGGCTCGTGAAAGTGATAAGCAATTGTGTCGTTGTCAATTTCGCTTAGTGAACCTTCTTGCGCGCGAATTGCACCTGCAAAATAGCGAAAATGATCTACCGTCAGAGGAATATCCGCGTTCATCGTTTCGCGAATTGGCTTACCGTTATCCACAGTATCTGCCATAGCAATGAGCGCTAAGTTAGCTTCAATACGATCAGCAATTTTAAGTAAGACGTTTGAACGCTCAGTCGTCGAAGTTTTACCCCAAGCGTCAGCGGCATTATTTGCCGCATCTAATGCTAGTTCAACGTCTTCTGCACTTGAGCGTGCGGCTTTCGTATATGGTTTACCCGTAATTGGTGAAATAACATCAAAATATTCACCTTTAACTGGCGCAACCCATTTGCCGCCAATAAAGTTATCGTACTTTGCTTTATATGGAATGGTTACGCCCATGCCTTTTAATATATCTAAACTCATGCTAACTCCTCTAGTTTTTCTATTGTTAATATAGTATTTCTAACCTCTGAAACGCATTTTTTGACCAATAAAACTATATTCTTTTATTCAGATAAAATTTATTCAACCCTTGTAGCGACAAGCCTATTAGGTAAGATTGCTCTTAATTTAGAGTGTTTTTATTTATCATAAATAATAAAACTACAATAAACCTTAGTACATTTTAAATCAAGCTTAAAACGGTAGCAATTTTACAGATTAACTACACTTTTAGGGATTTGCAGTAAATAAACTTAACGGTTTTTTTACAGACACATTTTTACTATTCTATTAAATAGATAACTTACATATAGGTAAAGTTTAAATTATTTGCCTAATGCAAATCGCTTACTTGATCTAACACCACTGCAAACATATCGCGAGTGGAGGCAAGCGCGCCATCTTGTACTTCATTTGCGCTTAATACTTTACCGTTAGCGCTTAATAAGGGCCGTGTTGCAGTTGCAATGACTATAGGAGCGTAACCTAAATTAAAACCTCCATGTGCGGAAGAGTTAACGCACATGTGTGTCATAAAACCAGCCAGCACTATATTTTTTAGCCCTAAAGCTTTAAGTTCATCATCTAAAGCTGTTTGCACAAATGCATCTGGGTAGTTTTTAACAATCACTTTTTCTCCAGCAATCGGCGCAACCTCTTTCGAAATCGCGCCAATTTCTGCCGTAATGTCATAAGGTGAGCCAACACCTGCGTCATGTTGAATATGTA
>JBDNJL010000107.1:0-39994 GCA_041687795.1 Methylotenera sp.
CCGGCCCATGAATTTTTAAGTAAGCGTACTAAATCACCACGTAACTCTCTAGGTTTAAAATCTTGCGGATAGTTCATCATTAAGTTACCAAGTGGGTCTACCAAATAAATGCTGTGAGGCTGGCCATAGACCTCAAACTTGCTTAAAAATTGTGACATAGACTGATTGTTTTCAGTCAGTATGATTAAGTCGGGAAATTTATTCTGTAGCGTCGCTATTAAGTTAATATTTTTTTCTGTAGGTAATATCAATATGCGTTGAACTCTCTCTATGTCCTTATTAAGCGAGGTTTGTACTTTACTTACTAGATCTATTTTTTCTTGACAGCTTATTTCGCAAGCACTGTGCTCGATTACTACAATGTTCCATTTTTTCTGCCAATTGCTAGCTGCGAATATCTTACTTTTACCGTCAATTAGCGCTGGAATTGCTAAACTTACTGGCGGCGTGATTAAATTGCCAAAACTTTTACCACTAGGTCTAATATCTAAAAAGTGCAATAGGGCTGCTATTGTGAAAGGTAAAATAAAAACTGCTGACAACACGACCAGCACTTTTCGGCCATTGCCAGGTTTTTGGGCGGTATCTAACTGGTTAATTTCTGACATTATTCTGGATCCGTTTTCTTTATATTTAGCACAATGTAAATGACTAATAGAGTCAGAGCAAAGCCAAACCACTGAAAAGCGTAACCAAGATGTGTTGATATACGTTCACTAGGAAGAGGCCAATTTCTATCAAACCCTCCTGCAGTACTTTTAGCATTTAACCTAACGATAAAAGGTTTGATTTTAAACGGCACAGATTTCTCATAACGCTGTATGTCCAAATGCTGCCAAACTTGCTGCCAAGTGTCATTAACTGATGGCGGTGATTCCAACGTAAAAAAATTAGTTAACGGTATCGAAATATCACCTTCTATTTCTTGATGCCCTTCTGGAGTATTAACATGTGGCATTTGACGATTTAAATCGCCTTTTATCCAACCTCTGTTTACCAACACATATTGCTGGCTACCCATAAGTTTTAATGGCGTAAGTACATGATAACCAATGACCGCACTATTAACTTGATTGTCAAGAAACATTTGATAACGTGGCTCATAAGTACCATAAAACTTCACTCTTTTATAGCGCAAGTGCTCTATGTCGTGAGCCGTCTCTGGTAATGTTACAGGCGCTTCGTACAATCCGTGTTCTAACTGTTTTTGCAATGCTAGCTTAGCTTCTGCCTTGTAATACTGCCAAGAACCTAGCTTGATACAAATTGCCATAACAACAATCGTAGCTGCCGTTTTCCAAATGCTAGGCTTAAAACTATAATTCAATTTAAATTACCTTACCTCTAAAATTCTTAAATTGCATTTTAGTGTTACAAACTGCATAATTACTATTAATTGATGAACTGGAAGTAATCTATGTGGTTAAAAATCATTATCATCGCAATGTTAATACTTATCGCAGGGAGTTTATTTTCTGCTTTATATTACGTCATCAAAGGCGAAAAAAAAGATACTCGGGTGATCAAAGCACTTACTTTGCGAATTTCATTATCTATCGGCTTATTTTTAGTGCTTACGTTAGGCTTGTATACTGGCATTATTGGTCACGCACCTTAACTAGCTAAACAGTTAAATCTAATATACTTTTGTATCGCGCTCACTTAATTGACTGGTTTCACTTACTTTAGAGTCGCTATTATAAAATGCGTAAGATAATGTGACAGTATTCACATCTTTAGGCAAATCTGGGCTCACATAAAATCGCAAAGGCATTTCTTTACTTTCTCCTGCTTTTAACGTTTGCTGCTTAAAGCAAAAACATTCAACTTTTTTAAAATACAGCGCAGCAAGCTCAGGGGTAATGCTCGGCACTGCAACTCCCATAACGCTATCCGCGCCTTCATTCTTGGCATAGTACGAAGTAAGTTTAATCTCACCGGGTCGAACTCTCAACGTGTTTTCCGATGGATGAAAACTCCAACCCAACCCAGGCATTGTATTTCCGGTAAACAACACATTCACCCAACGGGTATTATCAATCTTCATGGCTTTGCTGGCAGACGTTGCGGCAGTATCTGCCTTACCGTTCAATCCAATTGCTTTACATAGAACGTTGTATAAAGGCGCAATTGCAAAAGAAAAAATTAATCCACCAAACACAATAATACTAAGCTTAAACGCCAGTGTTTTATTTAAAGCATCTTTACTTTTATTATTACTCATTAACCTTTACCTGCGCCATAATAATACGAAGTAATATACAAAATAATTACAAGTACGCCTATTGCCCACCCCACCAGTAAATTTTTACGGCGTAATTTTTTTTTATCAGGTTCCATCTTGTATCCTTGTTGGCCCAATTCTTAGTTTTAACTGTTGTGCTAGATTAATCCGCTGTGGGTTATTCATATAACGGCCAATTTCGACTGATGCTCCATGGGAGCGAAGCCACAACTGCTTAATTCCTTTCGGGGCGTCTTGCAATACAACTTGGGGCCAGTAAGCATTAAACTCCGTTTTACTGACATGTCTATTACTTTTTCTTTCTACTACTAAACGATCATCACTTATTGAAATACATTCATAGTCATCTACATGACAACTAAAGAAATAAAATGCATAAGCTAGGGCGGATAGTTCAATCAGCGTGAACGGTAACACCATCCAAATACCAGCCAATGCAAATGCAATTGCAATACCAATTGGAACTATTGCAAGAAACATCACTAATCTTGCCATAGACGCTACTGGCAAAGAGTTATTTGGTTTCGATATGAATTTAAAATCAACTACTTCGGTCATGAAGTTTTTCTCAGTAATTTTATGATTCTTTCTAAAACTGCATAGTTACTAAAAACCCTTTAATAACTAACTACACAGGACTTCTAAGCCCTGTGGAGTTAGTTTTTTTATTATTGCTGTTTATAGCCAGTACACAAATATAAACAAGAACAACCAAACCACATCCACAAAATGCCAATACCAAGCCACTGCCTCAAATCCAAAATGATCATGTGAATTAAAATGCCCCTTTAGAACACGGAACAATATAATTCCCAGCATAATCGCACCCATGGTTACATGCAGGCCATGAAACCCAGTTAACATAAAGAAAGTCGCGCCATAAATACCTGTTTTGATAGTAAAATCAGTCACGGAATACTCGTGCGCTTGTAAAAACAAAAATAATACGCCTAATGCAATCGTTAAAATTAAGCCAATAGCAACCTGTTTACGCTTATCTTTCATCATGCCCCAATGCGCCCAAGTTAAGGTTGCGCCCGAAGCTAACAGAATTAAGGTATTGATTGCTGGCAAGCCCCATGCTCCCATGGGAGTAAATGCTTCGGTTGCAGCAGGACCAGCAGTTGGCCAAGTAGCGATAAAATTTGGCCAGAGCAATTGCGCATCAGCAATCCACGGCACAGAAACGTTACGTGTATAAAACAAAGCACCAAAGAAACCAAAGAAGAACATAACTTCTGAGAAAATAAAAAACCCCATTCCCCAACGAAACGATTTATCCACTTGCTTGTTGTAAAGCTTTGAAACGCTTTCTGTAATTACCTCACTAAACCAGCCAAATAACAAATAAGCCAAGGACAGGAATCCCACAATCATTACATACATACCTGGTCCTACTTTGTTTAAAAACATAGTAAGTCCAATTGCCATCAAAAACAGTGAGATAGAGGCTATAAGTGGCCAAAGTGAAGCGCCGGGCAAGTAATAATTTTTTGTATTCTGACTCATTTTTGCTCCCATTTATAATTATTTATATTTTATATAACTCACTAATTACTTAACTATTGGCGGCGTTTCAAATGTATGGAACGGTGCTGGCGATGCTACTGTCCACTCCAGTCCATGCGCCCCTTCCCATGGGCTTGCACTTGCTTTAGCACCACCATGAATACATTTAACTACAACGTAAATGAATAGAAGTTGACTTAAGCCCAACGCAAATGCCCCCAATGATGAAATTTTGTTGAATTCAGCAAACTGCAATGCGTAGTCAGGAATACGACGCGGCATACCAGCTAAACCAGTAAAGTGCATTGGGAAGAAAGTGATGTTGAACGCAATAGTGGTCATCCAAAAATGTAATTTACCAAGTTTTTCGTCATACATGTGACCAGTCCATTTTGGTAACCAGTAATAAACACCACCCATAATCGCCATTGCAGAACCAGAGAACAATACATAGTGGAAATGTGCCACTACGTAATAAGTATCCTGCAGTTGAATATCTACAGGTAGTATAGAAAGTACTAAGCCACTTAATCCGCCCAAAGTAAACAAGAAAACCACAGCTATAGAAAACAGCATTGGTGTTTCAAAGGTCATTGAGCCTCTCCACATCGTTGCTACCCAGTTAAATACTTTAACGCCTGTAGGCACTGAAATCAACATGGTGCTATACATAAAGAACAACTGACCTGCAACAGGCATGCCTGTTGTAAACATATGGTGTGCCCACACAACAAACGAAAGTATGGCAATGGCAGCTGTTGCGTACACCATAGAAGCGTAACCAAATAGTGGTTTACGTGAGAATGTAGGAATAATCGTTGAGATAATACCGAATGCTGGCAAAATCATAATGTAAACTTCAGGATGACCAAAGAACCAAAACACATGCTGAAACAAAACAGGATCACCACCACCAGCTGCATTAAAGAAAGATGTACCGAAATGACGATCAGTAATTAACATAGTCAGAGCGCCAGCTAACACGGGCATTGCAGCAATCAACAGATAAGCTGTGATTAACCAAGTCCAAACAAACATAGGCATTTTCATCAGTGTCATACCAGGGGCACGCATATTAAAAATAGTGGTAATAATATTAATTGAACCAACAATAGATGACACACCCATAATGTGAAGCGCAAGGATACTCATATCTACCGACATACCTCCTTGAATCGAAAGTGGTGGATACATTGTCCAACCACCCCCAACCGCCCCGCCCGGCACAAATATAGAAGCTATTAATAAAATTGCTGCTGGTATCAACAACCAAAAACTCATATTGTTTAGTCGCGGGAATGCCATATCTGGCGCACCTATCATCAATGGTACTTGCCAGTTAGCGAATCCAACAAATGCAGGCATAATCGCACCAAAAATCATAATAAGGCCATGCAAAGTCGTTAAGCGATTAAACTGTAGCGGTTCAATAAACTGTAAGCCAGGCTGAAAAAGCTCAGCTCTAATGCCCATCGCCAACGCACCAGCAAACATAAACATAGTTAAACTAAACCAAAGATACATCGTACCAATATCTTTATGATTAGTTGAAGCTATCCAACGCATAATGCCTGTTGGCTGGCTATGTCCGTGGTGTTCGTCGTCATGCGCTAAAACTGCTGTACTCATTTCATTCTCCTGAAAACTAAAGTGAATTTTTAAAATTATACTTAATATTTCGATTAACGAGCCGCCTTAATTTGCGCAGGCTGAACAATTGAATCAACCACTGCAGAATTGCCTAAAGCTTGACGCGTGTAAGTAATAACTGATGCAATTTCAACGTCATTTAATATAGCTTTCCAAGATGGCATTACACCCTTACCGTTAAGCAGCCTATCAATATGGCTGTCAGGCAAATATTTACCATCTGGACCAAATATTGCACCTAAAGCGATCTTACTACCACTAATTGCGGGGAATGCAGGAGGCATGCCGGCACCGTTTGCTTGGTGGCATACTGCACAGTTTTTTTCATAAACTACCTTGCCTCCTGCTATCAATTCATCTTTAGTCCACTCTCTGTCTGCGCCTGCGTTGGCTAAAGCAGCTGCTTCTCTCTGCGATGCAACCCATATGTTGTACTTTTCTTCATCCACCGCTTCTACAACAATAGGCATATAACCATGTGCTTGCCCACACAATTCAGCACATTGACCGCGATAAACACCTGGCTTATCTACTTTAATCCAAGCTTCTTTAATAAACCCAGGAATAGCATCTTGTTTCACGCCAAATTCGGGTATCCACCAAGCGTGGATAACGTCTTTCGCGGTTATCAATAATCTAACTTTTTTATTGATTGGAACTACCATTGGGTTATCTACTTCCAAAAGATAGTTTTCGCCTTTTTCAGCTTTGTTATGAATTTGATCTTCTGGAGTAGACAAGGTGCTTATAAATTGAACGCCTTGGTCTAGGTAATCATATTGCCATTTCCACTGCATGCCCGTAATCTTAACGCTCATGTCAGCAGCGCTAGTATCTTTCATAGCAAAAATAGTTTTAGTTGCTGGAAAAGCCATCGCAATCAAAATAACCGCAGGAATAATAGTCCAAATTATTTCTACAACATGGTTTTCGTGAAACTGCGCTGCTTCATAGCCTACTGATTGACGATGTTTGAAAATTGAATAAAACATGAAACTAAAAACAAGCACGAAAATAATCGCGCAAACCCACAATATGATCATATGCAAATCATAAATTTGACCTGCAATTTCAGTGGCTGGCGCCCTAAGATTTAGTGCGTACTCAGCGTTAGCAACACCTGAAACTAAAAACATTAAAGCGCTGCTTAGCGAGAGAATGATTCTCTTATTCATAACTTAACCCACCCTAAAAATTGTGACCAATTTAAATATTAATATTGCACTAGCAAGACGTGGTTCAACTGCTTTATGTTTGATAACTGGCGCAATCATGCGTCAATCTGAAGTTCACTGCGCATTGATTTTATACTAAATTATCAAAAATATTGAACTAGTCAGCTATAGCCTATGTCATAAATTAACATAAGCTCAATTTGTTATCAAGAAAAATGTAACAGAAATGTTACATTTTGTACAACCTTGAGGCAAATTGGAATTTAAAATACTGGTGCCCGGGGCCGGAATCGAACCGGCACGCTGTTGCCAGCGCGGGATTTTGAGTCCCGTGCGTCTACCAATTCCGCCACCCGGGCTTTTTGGAAAATACAGCAATTCACATTGCTGTATAATTGCGGACTCTATTATAGCAAGCTCTGAGACTTATGCGTACACAAGATTTCGATTTTTATTTACCTGATCACCTAATTGCCCAACATCCAACCGCCGATAGAACTGCAAGTCGAATGCTGCACCTAAATGCGGATACGTTAATTAATCGTCAATTTTCTGATTTACCAAACCTAATCAATGCGGGTGACTTAATAGTATTAAACGATACGCGCGTCATTAAAGCACGGCTGTTTGGTACAAAAGAAAGCGGCGGCAATATTGAAGTGTTGATTGAGCGCGTAATTAGCGAGCATACTGCTTATGCGCACATTAAAGCTTCGCGTGCGCCTAAAGTTGGTAGCAAAATTACACTAGCCAATGTAATAGATGCCGAAATTACCGCACGGCATGACGACTTGTTTGAATGTCGTTTTTTAAATGACGATTCCTTACTTAACTTGCTGGAGCAATACGGTCAGTTACCCTTGCCTCCTTATATTACTCATACCCCAACAGCTGAAGATGAGGCGCGTTACCAAACTGTTTTTGCCAAAAATCTAGGCGCGGTTGCAGCACCTACGGCTGGATTGCATTTTAATGATGAAACTTTAACTGCACTTAAAAATAAGCAGATAAGTATTGCTTATGTTACGTTGCATGTTGGCGCTGGGACTTTTCATCCTGTACGTGTAGATAATATTAGTGATCATCGTATGCACAGTGAGCTTTATGAAATTCCTCAAGCAACGATAGATTTAATTGAGAAAACTCAACACAGCGGGGGAAAAGTGACTGCGATTGGCACAACAGTTTTGCGGGCTTTGGAAAGCGCCGCACAACATCGCGATTCATCTAATGCACTAAAAGCTGGCACGGGTGAAACAAATATTTTTATTACGCCAGGTTATGAATTTAAAGTGATAGATCGTCTGTTTACAAACTTTCACTTGCCAAAAAGTACATTACTCATGCTAGTGTCTGCATTTGGTGGCTTGGACCAAATTAAAAAAGCTTACGCACATGCGATTGCAAACGAATACAGATTCTTTAGTTATGGCGATGCAATGCTCATTGAAAAACAGCAATATTGATATTTAGCAATCAAACATTGAACAAATTACAACGTCCTTTAGACTAATAAATTATAAATATCAATAATTTCAACCCAACGCCCACTAAAATAAACGAGATTACTCATGCGCTTTTCTAGCTCTATACTTTTTGCTTTATTGTCAGCTGCTATCATCAATCAAGCAAACGCAGAAATCCTATCTGAAGCAGTTGTTGGTATAAAAATCCCACTCGCGCAAAAACCAACCACTCGCCCAATGACGGTTGCACATATTGGTGGTTATAAACGTTATTACATCGCAGACGGCGGCTTAGCGCCAATGATTAGTGAATATGAAGCCGCTCTATCAAAATCTCTGATACACGCTTATGACGATGAAGGTAAATATATTAGCTCTGCAAAACCAGGCTACGATAATCGTTCACTTTATTACAATCCAAATACTGCCAAGCTTGAAACGATTACTTACAATGTTTCTAGCGATGTAGGCTTTTCACCCAACACTGGTATTTTTGCGATTGAACTCACTGAAGCGGGTGATTTAACTGACAAATCTAGTGATGTTTTTGGCTTTAATCCTGCGTTTGGTGATGCTGCAACCATGCCGAGCTATAATCCAGAAACGAATCAATATTATGCCAAGCAAGAACGAAGTAATAAAGTATGGGTAGTGGATGTTAAGTCTCGCGAAAAAGTGGCTGAGGTTTTATTGGATTTTGCAAAAGCAGGTGTAGCGCATGATGAGATAAGTGATCATTACGTGGGATATAGCGGTGTAAAAGGCGAAGAGTTTGTATTGCTAGACATTGATAATAAAGCTGTGCTGATTTTTGATATTTCGGGTAAATATGTGGGTAAAAGTGAACTACCAAAAAACTTAAAACTACGCTCACAAAATCATTTTAACGGCACTGGTTACACTAATGACATGTTGTTTGTTTACCATGAACCCGAAGGTGAATTTGGAACTTATATCGGGTTTAAAGTACTTAAATAAATTACTTAATTAAAGTAAAGATAACAAAAAACCCCGCATCTCTTTTTAAAAGTGCGGGTTTTCTGTATTTACTATAAAAACTTAACGGTTTTTTATAAACACATTTTAAAACTTTACTTCCCTATCGCTGCAGCAAGCTTTCCAGAAGCCATTCCGAATAAAGCACCAACCACGGTTGAAAGTATGACTAGCAATACTGGATTAGTTAAATCCAAGGCTGATACACTGCCTGCGCCAGTCGTTTGCAGTGCATAAGCCGCAGTAGCAGCGTAGCCATACACATTAGCCGGCACTACAGACAATAAGCTTATTCCTGCGACAATCACTAAAAAGAATACAGTGAATGCAATATAAACTGCTGGGCCAACAGCGCCGGGCAAACTAAGCGGATTAGCACCCACTAAAGCTAAGGCAACACCTGCAATGACTGCACCGTAAGACATACCAACGATGGTTTTTTGCAACGCGGCGTTATCAGCACCTGTGTGAAAGTAACAAGCCCAAGCAATAAACCCTGCCCAAAGTAATAACTCAGCGTCACCATCACCAGTGCCAAATGGACCTAAAGCTAAAAATGCCCAAACACCCCCTAAAACAGCAATACTTAGTGCTAATGCAGTTAATTTCGACATACTTTTCTCCCTAAATTGAATTGAGTAGCAAGTTGATGCGAACAACAGCGAAAAGCGTGTAGAGCATGTTATAAATGTATGAGTTGCCCTACAACATTTTTAACGCTAGAGGGATACTGAACGATTTTCACAGAAATGTAAACTTTTTTGCACCAAAATGTCGCAATGCGATTTTAGAAAATGCATTTTTTCGTGATCTAATTTGAAATTTGACCAGCTACTGAATTTGACAGCTGATTGGATGCTGCGCTTGTGAGGGGATTTGAAATTAAGATACTTTTCACAGCACTAGGCTTGTAATCCCAGCTTTTACGCCATGCACCAAGCACTAAGTTTAGATATTGAGGCTTACCTAAGCTACCATTATAGCGACCAAGCGCACGATATAGATCGCCACGCTCAATATACAAATAATGTCTAAGAATAGTGCATCCATAACGTAAATTCGTTCTTAAATGAAATAAATTATGATCTCGCGCACCAATACTGCGCACCCAAAATGGCATCACCTGCATAAATCCGCGCGCCCCTACTGACGATACGGCATATTTTTTAAAGCCACTTTCCACCTGAATTAAACCCAAGACCAATTGAGGGTCTAGTCCAGCCCTGGTGGCCTCATAATGCACGGTACGTAAAAGCTCTTCGCGATAGCCCATATCTGGAATGCGTTTTTTAAGACGGTCAGACATATCAGTCAACCAAATCTCACCTTCGCTTTCTGATGCAAATAATAATCTGGGCGGCCCTTGGTCACTAATGCTGCGTTGCATAAGCGATTTTACGCTATTGGAAAGCGGCTCTTCGCGCTGTGAACCAGCGTAAGAATTGCTAGCAAATGCAATGATTACTAGCGAAATACATAGAATAAAAAAATGTTTGGATGGATTCAATTGCCGATTCTTTTATATAGTGTTTAAATTTAAAACCTTTACTTAGCAACTCTTTGTAAAAACTGCACCAAATTATTCACTGGCATGCTTTGCGCTTCACTAGCTACGCGTGATTTATACTCCACAACACCTTCATTTAAGCCACGCTCGCCTACTACAACACGGTGTGGAATACCTATTAAATCCGCCTCAGCAAACATGACTCCAGGTCGCTCGCCACGGTCATCTAATAATACATCTACGCCTGCAGATTGCAACTCGCCATATAACTTATCTGCCGCAGTTTTAACTAATTCAGATTTTTCATAGCCAATTGCACAAATGACAATATTAAATGGCGCCATACTATTTGGGAACACAATGCCGCGCTCATCGTTAGCTTGCTCAATTGCTGCGCCAACAATACGTGACACACCAATACCATAACAGCCCATTTCCATCACTTTTGTTCTGCCGCTTTCGTCTAAATAAGTTGCGTTCATTGCTTGTGCATACTTAGTGCGTAACTGAAAAATATGCCCTACTTCAATCCCACGACATAATGACAACACACCTTTACCATCTGGGCTTGCGTCACCAGCTAATACATTACGAATGTCAGCTATTGCAATTGGCTCAGGCAAATCACGGCCAAAGTTTACTCCAGCCAAATGCAGCTTAGGTTTATTCGCACCGCAGACAAAATCGCCCATCATCGCGACAGTTTTATCGGCAATCACTGTGATATTTTTGCCTACATTTACTGGGCCAATAAAGCCTGGTGGGCAACTTAAATAAGCGCGAATTTCTTCTTCAGTTGCAAATCTAAATTCCGCGACGCCTGCTACCTTAGCTAATTTCACCTCGTTCAAATGGTGGTCGCCGCGTAGTAATGCTAAATAAAATTGGTCACTATTAACTATTAAAGCGATTGCTTTTACGGTGCGTTCAATGCTGATACTCAACAGTTTAGCTACATCATCACAGGATGTTTGCTTGGGCGTATCGACTTCACGCATTGATTCATTCGCGTTAGCACGGCTTGTATTTGTGTTTATCGCCTCTGCCAATTCCACGTTAGCAGCATAATCAGACGCTTCACAATATGCTAGCGCATCTTCGCCAGAATCCGCCAACACATGAAACTCATGCGATCCATCACCACCAATTGCGCCAGTATCGGCTTTTACTGCTCTGAATTTTAAACCTAAGCGTTGAAAAACATTGCTGTAAGCTTGATACATAATTTCATAAGTTTTTTCTAGCGACTCAACATCAGTATGAAATGAATAAGCATCTTTCATCATAAATTCACGCGCGCGCATGACGCCAAAGCGTGGGCGGATTTCATCACGAAATTTAGTTTGAATTTGGTAAAAATTAAGTGGCAATTGCTTGTAGCTACGAATTTCCTTGCGCGCAATATCCGTAATCACTTCCTCATGCGTAGGGCCAAAGCAAAATTCACGTTCATGGCGATCTTTAATTTTAAGCATTTGTGGCCCAAAAACAGCCCAACGGTCAGTTTCTTCCCACAATTCTTTTGGCTGCACAGCTGGCATTAAAAGCTCTAACGCGCCTGCTTTGTTCATTTCATCGCGCACAATTGCTTCAACTTTGCGCAGTACGCGAAGCCCAAGCGGCATCCAAGTGTAAAGCCCGGAGCCTAAGCGTTTAATGAGTCCAGCACGCACCATTAAAATATGGCTCTGCAGTTCCGCTTCGTTAGGAACTTCTTTTTGGGTATTGAAAAAAAACTGGGATGCGCGCATGTGAGTATTATCGTTTAATTCAAAAGTCGGATTTTACAGCGATTAAGTGCTTTAGTCAGTAAGCGTGGCTTTAATTGGCGTTCAACTTAAGCGTTTTTGCTTCACGTTTTTGCATTATTGGACTATTATTTGGAATAAAGCCTGATTTCCATACCCGAAAAGGCACAATGGTGGCTGGCGAGGCATTGTCATAAAACCAACTATCTACTGCAAAACGTTCGGTGCTGGCATTTTCATGAATCACCGCTGTAGTGTGCGGCCAACCAGTGAAGAAGAAATTACGCGTGCGCATATCTTCAACGCTATGCAGTTTAATTAAGCCTTCTTGTACCATTAGGCGCAAATAGGTGGTGGTATTAATTGCTTCGTCGTTACAATCCATCTGGCCTGAATATGCAGAGTTATCAAACGTACCCGCGCGATCTGTACTTGTATTAGTTTTTTCACCAACGATTTTTTCAAACATACCGACGGCTTTTTCTATGTATTTGCGCTCTGCGTTTGCATCGTTTTCTTCAGAAGTATTGGCTGAGAATATTTGCGCGATTTTTTTCCATTCCTTTACAGTTAGCGCAACTTGATGACTCTCTACGCAGCCACCGCCACTACACACTTCAAACTGGTCTATATGTGGTGTGCTGTGGTAAATGCGGGTTATGTCAGTCAACGCAGCTTGAGCTGTTAAAGCATTACTTAAAATTAACGCAATAAATGTACATATGAAAAATTTATAAAACAACCGGAACATCGCTCAATTCATTGTTATTTTTGTCATTAGCTGGGTAATGTTGTTTTAATAATGCGCTAATTTCCTTAATGCCGTGTAGCACTCCCGTTTCAAATTCGCCCTGCCTAAAGCGTTGCTCCATTGCTTTACCAATGGCTTCCCAAGCTTGCTGACCAACGTATTTGTGTATACCGCGGTCAGCCAAAATTTCGAAATCATGGTCCGCTAATAAAAAGTAAATAAGTATCCCATTATTTTGCTCGGTATCCCAAACGCGCAAGTTTGAAAAAACTTCAATTGCACGGCATTTGGCAGATTTTTTTCGCAATAACTCAAGTATGCTTAAATTAGCTTCTACCGCAAAACGAATTTCGCCAAAATGCTCTGTTTCACTTTGCGCAATAGCAGCCTGAATATTGCGCATTGCAGATTTAGGAAAATGCTGATGTGCCTCTATAGGTAAAGTAAAAATATGTCTGTAAAAACGGGTTAAGTTTTTGCGATATTTACTTAAAAAAGAAACTTGTGTTGCCATTTACCAACCTCCAGACGCGCCGCCGCCGCCAAAGCCGCCACCACCACCTGAAAACGGGCCACTACCACGCCCACCAAAACCAGCACCTAGTCCGCCCAATTGTCCAATACCGCCAATGCCTGCGAGCGTAACCAAAAATGCAATCACGCCGAATACAATCGCCATCAGTATTCCACCGCCTAAAATCCACGCCAGAAAACCAATCGCACCCCCAGTAAATGTGCCACCTAAAAATTCGCCAAAAATACTGCGCAAAATACCACCAAAAACCAACCCGCCAATCAATAACAAAGGCAACATATTTTCTAGGTTAGTACTAGCATTCTGCTCTAAAGGCGCTGATAATTGCTCACCATCAATCAGCTTCAAAATAGTATCAATTGCATTATTAATACCACCATAAAAGTCGCCTTGCTTAAAGCTTGGTGACATCACCTCCGAAATAATTTGTTTGGCTATTAAATCTGGAATCGCACCCTCCAAACCATACCCAACCTCTATGCGCATTTTTTTATCGTTTTTTGCAACTAAAATTAATACGCCGTCATCTTGCTTTTCACGACCAATTTTCCATGCTTCAACTACGCGTATGGAATATTGCGCAATATCTTCAGGCTGCGTACTTGGCACAATAAGTACCGCAATTTGGCTACCTTTTTGCCCTTCAAACGCAGCTAGCTTTTCGCTTAATTGTGCAGATTGCTCAGCGGTAAGAGTTTGTGTTAAATCGGTAATTTGATTTGTTAATGGTGGGATTGCAACTAACTCAGCTTGCGCTGAGAAAGCTACAGTAATTAATATAAATAGCAACATGACTTGTTGAAGCCATGCTTTTGCTGAGAGTTTCACGTTAAGCTTTATTCGTTATTTTTAAATAACACACTTACTTTTTATCTTCAAAACTAACGGTTGGGGCAACTGAAATCGCCTTTTCATTTTCTACCGTAAATGTTGGTTTTGCTTTGTAACCCAAAGCCATTGCGGTTAAATTATTTGGGAATGAGCGCACAGCGATGTTGTAATCTTTGATCGTTGCAATGTAACGATTGCGCGCAACCGTAATGCGGTTCTCAGTGCCTTCTAGCTGAGCTTGCAAATCTCTAAAACCTTGGTCCGCTTTTAAGTTTGGGTAATTTTCTGACACCGCTAGTAAGCGTGATAAAGCACTTGTCAATTGACCTTGAGCCGCTTGAAATTTTGCAAATGCTTCTGGGTCATTTAATACTTCTGCCGTTACTTGTATGCTCCCCACTCTACTACGTGCATCTGCCACTTGAGTAAGCACTTCTTTTTCGTGCAAGGCGTAGCCTTTTACAACGTTGACTAAGTTTGGAACTAAGTCTGCACGGCGCTGATATTGATTCAACACTTCCGACCAACTCGCTTTAGACTCTTCATCTAAGGCTTGAAAAGTATTGTATCCGCAGCCCGATAAATTGAGCAATAACAAAACAACCATCAGTTTTAAAGTGAATTTTTGCATATTGTTTCCTAATGAATAAAGTAAAAAACTTAACTATTTAATTGGTGCTTATTTCGCTAATTTCAAGTCTGACAAAACTTGCATGCTTAAACATAGATCCGCCCAAGCTTGCGCTTTATATTGAGCATTTTGCATTAAATAAGTGGCCTCAAAAGTGATAATTAAAGGTCTATTTTGATACTGATGCACCTGGCCGCGCAACTCACTTAAAGGCGCTTCAGTTGCGAGTACATGCTGTGCAATATTTTCACCCATTGTGATAATAACTTTATGTTTCGCAAATTCTATTGCATTTAAGTTTTGCGAAACTGAATCTTGCATATTTAACCGCATTGCGCGCCATATATTGCGCTTTAATATTGCTGTATCTGCGCTTATTTCATTTAACGGCATAATAAAAAGGAAATCGTTATCCTCGCTTGAAGCGCATTGATAAATGCCGTTTTGCGTTACAGAAACATTATTCAATATATTGCTTAATAATTCTTTATTAACCATAACTGTTGGTAGCGCTTGCTCTGAAAAACTTAACGGTCTTTCATAAGCAGATTTTTCTACAACAATTTCAATAGGCTCTATTTTAGCCAACCTTTCTACAATGATCACAGGCTCAGCCAATGGCGCGCGCAATTGCCACGCAGGTAGCAACTCTAATTCGCGCAACATATCTTCACGCGTCATCATAATGCCAAGCCCATCAAAACGGCATCTTCGCGGCCACTATCTGCTGGATAATAATTGCGCCGCACAGCCATTTCATTAAAACCCATGTTTTCATACAAACTAATGGCAGAAATATTGCTCGCGCGTACTTCTAAAAACATATTAGCGGCATGATGATTTTTAGCAATTTGTAGCATGTGCTCTAGCAAGTAACGACCTAATCCTTTTTTTTGATAATTTTTTGCGATACTTAAATTGAGTAAATGCGCCTCATCTAATACCATCATCAAGAGCGCATACCCTATAATTTCATCAGCCCCTGGTTCTGTCATTACCCAAGCACTGTAACCTGAATTAAGCGAATCTGTAAAATTACCGCGCGTCCAAGGATGTGAGTAAATGTGCGGCTCAATTTGCATAATAGCATTTACATCGACAACATTCATTGGTCGAAACTTAGCCAGTACGCTTGTATTTTGCATTTTAGATTGATTTGCGTTTTGCTTCATACCCATGGCTAGTTTTGTAAGTTTAAAGTATTACAAGCGCAGACCTTGCTTGCGTTCAACAGTTTTAAGCGCTACTCGGTTTCTAATATAAATCGGCATGGCTTCGCTAGCTGGTAATCCCTCACCCGCAGCAAGCATTGGCAAAGCAATATTGAGCATTGCACTAGCAGTAGGCATAATTTTAGGCTGTATAGCTGTTATTTGCTTACTATAACTACTAGACAATTCCACACCATACGTTTGCCAACCACTCCCAACACCAACTCAAGAGGCACCTTCAACAGTTGGAACTGCGTCTGGCTTATACAAGCCGGGCGCTACTACTTCCTGCCATGCGCTACTTTGCTGATTAGCCTTTGTTCTAATATAGACTGCATGGTAAACCTCACCCATACGCGCATCTAAACATGCAATCACTTTATCTGCCCCACTTGCCTCAGCAAGCGCTTTTAAAGTGCATACGCCTAGCACAGGTAATTTTGCGCCAAAAGCTAACCCTTGCGTAATACCCACCGCAATGCGTACCCCAGTAAACGAGCCTGGGCCAGCGCCAAAAACAATGCCTTGTAAATCTTTAAGTGCCAAATCTGCTGACTCCAATAGTTTTTGCAGTTGTGGTAAAACCATTAGTGAGTGTGATTGCCCAGCCAGGAGATCAACCACATAACGCACGTCAGCTTTTTGCAGGGCAATGGATAAAAATTCAGTCGAGGTATCAAGTGCTAAAAAGTTAGTCATGCGCTATTTTGCCACGCATCTGCTTAATTTGCCCACGTTGGATTTTACTTTCAATTCTGCGCTTTTGTGAAGCCCATGTCGGCCGCGTGGCATAGCGCGTGGGGTGCACAAAATTTGCCGCATTCACAACTTCATGCAAACGCTTAATCGCGTCTTTTTTATTCGCCTCTTGCGTGCGATATTGCTGTGCCTTTAGCACCAGTACGCCCTCTTCAGTAATACGATTATCTTTGCTGCTTAATAAACGCATCTTCAGCCAATCACTTAAGCTTGAGGCGTGAATATCAAAACGTAAATGAATCGCACTCGATACTTTATTCACGTTCTGCCCGCCCGCACCTTGTGCGCGAATGGCAGCAAGCTGATATTCAGTTTCCGGAACGATAAGTGACATGAAGAGTGTGAATGCGGCGGAGCTTAATATTTTCAGTAATAAAACTAAAATGTGTTTGGTAAAGGTTTGGCGTTAAAAAAACTATCAATATTAACTATCGGCCTCAAAAAAAGCTTGTACGTCAGCTAATACCCGTGTGCGTTTAAATGCTGGTAAACTTTGCCAAATCTTTTTTCCGTAAGATTTACTAATCAATCTAGGGTCGCAAATCATTAATATACCGCGGTCTTTTTCATCACGAATTAATCTCCCTGCACCCTGCTTAAGCGTAATCACCGAATACGGTAATTGGTATTCCATAAAGGCGTTTTTACCTTCTTCATTCATTTTATCAATACGTGCAGAAAGCACTGGGTCATCTGGCGGGGCGAACGGGAGCTTATCAATAATCACCACACTTAACGCTTCACCGCGAACATCTACACCTTCCCAAAAGCTTTGTGAACCGACTAATACAGCGTTACCGAGTGTACGGAAACGGCCTAAAAGCTCGGTACGTGAGCTTTCGCCTTGTAGTAGCAACGGGCTTTCTATGCCATTTTCGGCAAAGGCTTCTTTAAGTAATGCGTGTATTTCGCGCATGGCGCGTAGGCTGGTAGAAAGCACAAAAGCTCTACCGCCACTTGCTTGCAAAACAGGCAAAGCAGCCGCGACTACACTAGAAGTGTAACTTGGGCTATTCGGGTCTGGTATATCCGTAGGCACGTATAGCAAGGCCTGTTCTTGGTAGTTAAACGGACTATCCCAAAAACTCGTGGTCGCGGCATGTAAGCCCATTTGGGCTACATAGTGGCTAAAGTCACTTTTCACCGCGAGTGTGGCTGAGGTAAAAATCCATGCGCGTGGCTGAGCATTAAGTTGCTTGCCAAAACCTTCAGCCACGCTCAATGGTGTGGCATGCAGTTGTACGGAGTGAGTAAACACTTCTACCCAGCGTACTAAGTTAGTATTTTCTGCTGTATGCCAACGGCTAAAAAGCGTTATTAACGCTTCACTACGTTGCCAGCATTTTTCTAACAATGGGTCTCGTGAGGCTTGGCTTTCTAACACTGCGGCTAAAACGTTTAACTGCATTTGCATTTGGGCAAATGCATGTGCAAACCCTTTTAATGCTAACGCTTTTTGCACTGGCAAGCGTGAACCCTCATAGGCAAAAATTAACCTGAAATCTTTAGCTGCTTTTTCTAATGCAGGAATGGCTTTACCTAGCTCGCCGCAGTCTTTAGCTAACGTTAAATGTGCAGCAGTGCAATCACGCGCCAACTCCATTAACTGACTAGTGGAAACATCTTCACCAAAAAATAGGCCTGCAACTTCTGGCAGTTGATGCGCTTCATCAAAAATAACAGTGTTTGCGCTAGGCAATAATTCTGCCACGCCTTCATCACGTAGCATGACATCGGCGAAGAATAAGTGATGGTTTACAACCACCACATCCGCCGCCAGTGCTTGCTTGCGTGCTTCCATGACAAAGCAATCTTTATAAAAACTGCAATCTGCACCTAAGCAATTATCGCGCGTTGAAGTCACATTTGGCCATATGGTTGCATTTTCCGGAACGCTGTTCAGTTCACTTTTATCGCCAGTTTTACTATTTTTTGCAAAGGTTTGAATGATATGCAAATATTTAGCATCCTCACGCGAGGCAAAGCGGCCTTCGTTACTTGCGCGCTCTAAATGATAATGGCATACATAGTTAGAGCGACCTTTTAACATAGCTACTGTCACAGGGACTTTTAGCGCATCACGAATATTAGGTATGTCGCGACTAAAAAGCTGATCTTGCAAATTTTTAGTACCCGTAGAAATAATGACTTTACCGCCTGTGAGCAACGCTGGTACTAAGTACGCAAAAGTTTTGCCAGTCCCAGTGCCAGCCTCGGCAACTAATTGGCTATTATTTTCAATGACATTGGCTATGGCGAGCGCCATTTCCAGCTGCTGACTGCGCGCGCTGTAGCCCTCAATATGACGGGCTAAAATACCGTTTTCTGCAAAAACTTCGTTAATCGTATGCATGCTCATATGTAATTGGATTATCCCACGAGTTGGCGATTAGCTTATGGAGTGTACAAGGTAAATTTTTTGTTTAACTTGTTTATAAATATTATTTATACAAAAACACTAAACGTTTATGCTTTGCAATAACGTATTATTTTCTTATAATCAAATCGTGATGACATTTACTCAAACGCCTTATTTGCTTTCTTTATTACTAGCAATTGTTAGCACTTCATGTGCTGCGGTTGAGCCAACATCAGCGCAGCTTAAACCTCGATTGCAGTCTGGCAACCAATTATCAACCACTGAAGTTTCTAGCACTGAAGAAAACTGGACTGGCCGAGCGCGTGAGGTTTTATTCAACGCGCTCAGCTTAACTGGTACTCGTTACAAATATGGTGGGAATTCGCCTGAAACTGGCTTTGATTGCAGCGGCTTTGTTCGCTACGTATACCAACAAGCGACCAGTTTAACTTTACCGCGAAGTGCGATTGAAATCAGCAAGTTAGGCATTAAAGTGTCTAAAGATAAATTGCAACCTGGTGATTTAGTGTTCTTCAATACCTTGAAGTCAACGTTTTCTCATGTGGGTATTTACTTGGGAGATAATCGTTTTATACATTCCCCCAGTAACGGAGGTACTGTGCGAATTGAGAATATGAGAGATGGTTATTGGGCTAAGCGCTTTAATGGAGCGCAACGCATGGATGAGAAACCTTAATACCCAATACAAACAATAAAAAAGCGGGTAAAACCGCTTTTTTATTTAAAACTTAATATTTGTCCTGAATCTGTAAATAAACTTAACGTTTATTTACAGACACATTTTCATCGATTTTAATAAATCGTAAATTAACTATGAAATTTAGCGACATCACCAGGTTTGCGTAACATTTTATCTACTTCACCTAAATGCAATTCTTCTTGGTAAATCATCTCACGCGCATACTCTTCAAGCATTACAGACTGGCCTTCTACTAATTTTAGTAAAGCTTTGTAAGCATTTAAGGCTGCCGTTTCGTGCGCTAATGACTCACGCAAAATATCGCCTATATCATGGTTGTGCGTTTCTAACAATGGTCCGATAGATAATGACGGATGTCCGCCCAAATGCGTAATGATTTCGCCTGCTTTATTCGCATGGTCAAGAGATTCCGTAGCTTGACTGCGCAACCATGACACAATAGGAATGCGATTGTAGCCAAACACCATTAGTGAATAATGCGTATAACGCACCACACCAGCTAACTCAAACTCTAAAATTGTATTAAGTGCTTTTACCACTGGGGTTTGCACACCGTGATCTGCTGACATACTTCTCTCCTGTTTCATACACAAAGTTGAATGTTTATTAAGCGTTTTAATGCAATAGCATGAATTGTAATATACCTAAAAAAATATTGCAGAATTGCAAATAGTTCGCATTGTCAGTATCAAAACCATTTGGTCAGATAATGACTAAATGCTAACTGAAAGTTTTATTCCTTATTAACATCACTATGCCCTAAATCTCTTGTCGGATCTATGCAGTCACGCACTAACTGCTTGACTTCTTTAGCTTCTGGAAAACGTTTAGCCTCTTTGCGTGAAAAAACTAGGTGATTATTCACGCTTATTTCAAAAATTCCGTTGCTGCCTGGCTTTAAGGCTACACTTAATAAATCTTCTTCAAAAGTCGTGAGCAACTCTTGTGCAAGCCATGCCGCACGCAGTAGCCAGCGGCATTGGGTACAATAACTAATTTCAATAGTGTGAGTGCGCAATTTTTTAGTCCATACTGATATACTTCATATACTAGACTTCTAATTTTTACGGGTATTAAATTACTGATACAAAATAGATTTAAAGCACATTGAAACTATTAAAATTAAATATGTCATAGCACTACTACATTATCTTTATAGAATTGGTTAATTCATGCAAGCTAAAAATAAATTTACCCTAAACAAATACCAAGGTTTCTCCAAAACTGGTTTTGTCAGCATGGGACTTGTGCTCGGTTTAATGCTCAGTTTAACGTATTCAGCCGTGGCTGAAAAAATGGTAAAGCCGCAACTACCAATTGATGATTTACGCGCCTTTGCCGAAGTATTTGGTAAAGTAAAAAGCGATTATGTAGAAACTGTTGAAGATAAAAAACTGATTTCTGAAGCTATTAGCGGAATGCTAACCGGTTTAGACCCACACTCTAGCTATTTAGACCCTGATGCATTTAAAGATATGCAAGCAGCAACTCAAGGTGAATTTGGCGGCCTTGGTATTGAAGTAGGCATGGAAGACGGCTTGGTAAAAGTAATCTCACCTATTGAAGATACACCTGCTTATAAGGCTGGTATTAAAAGCGGTGACCTCATCATGAAGTTGGATGACACGCCTGTGAAAGGCTTAAACTTAAACGACGCGGTAAAACTAATGCGTGGTAAGCCTGATACAGCAATCCTATTAACCGTTTTACGTAAAAATGAAACTAAACCACTTGCGTTCACGCTAATGCGCGCTGTTATCAAAAACAAAAGCGTTAAATATAAACTAACCGAGCCTGGTTACGCATATGCGCGCGTGACTCAGTTTCAAGAACATACAGGAGAGGATTTAGCTAAAGCAATTAAGACCATGTATGCAGAAAATAAAGGTCCTTTTAAAGGCTTTATTTTAGACTTACGAAACGATCCAGGTGGCTTGTTGAATAGTGCAGTAGGGGTTTCTGCTGCGTTTTTACCTAAAAATGATTTGGTAGTGTACACCGAGGGTCGTGCTCAAGATGCAAAGATGAATCTCAATGCTAAACCAGAGGATTATGTTCGTGGTGGATCTCGTGAAGATTACTTGAAAGATTTACCACCGACTATGAAGACCGTACCAATGGCTGTATTAATCAACAACGGTTCTGCATCGGCATCAGAAATTGTTGCAGGCGCTCTGCAAGACCATAAACGTGCAACAATTTTAGGCACGCAAAGTTTTGGTAAAGGCTCAGTGCAAACCATTATGCCTATGAACAATGGCGCGGCAATCAAGTTGACTACTGCACGTTATTTCACGCCGAATGGTCGCTCAATTCAGGCTAAGGGTATTGTGCCTGACATTATTGTTGAAGATGGTACTGACCAGTCTGGCAACATTCGCGAGGCAAACTTAACTCGTCATTTGTTAAATCCTAAAGATCCAGAAGCGAAAGTTTCTGACAAACCAGCTACAACAACGCCCCTGATAGAAGCATTGAAAGATAAAGCGGCTGAGAAGAAGTTTGCTGAGACAACTGGTCCAATTGAACCAGCTAGTAAAGACGACATTCAGTTTGTGCAGGCAATGAATTTACTCAAAGGTTTGCCAGTGCTTAAATCAGAGCCAAAAGTTGATTCTGCAGCAGCCGATGTTATTAATGATGCGCCTGCAAAAGTTGAGCCTGCAAAAACTGAAAAAGTAAAATAATCTAGGGTTGCAGTCAGTATGAATTAGTACCAAACAAAAGCCGCTTTGTTAAATCAAAGCGGCTTTTAAACTTAGTTTAACCCCAATTTTAAACATGCCTTTTTTGCCAAGCTTTAGAAGTCCATTTAAACAAAACGCGTATAATATCTTCTTATGTCGCTCATTTTAGAATCATCCGTAAAGCAGCAAAATTTAAATTCAATTATCGTTGAGGCCGAGCGTTGCGTAGCTTGTGGCCTATGTTTGCCGTACTGCCCAACTTATCTTAAAACCGGTTCTGAAGCAGACTCTCCGCGCGGGCGGATTCAACTAATGCGCGCTGTAGCTCAAGATATTTTACCCAATAATGAGCGCTTTAAAGACCATATAAATTTATGCTTAAGCTGCCGGAGCTGCGAGTCTGCATGCCCAAATAATGTGCAATATGGCACATTAGTAGATACAACTCGTGCGCAGTTTTTATCTAAAAAAAACCTAGCTTACTCAGTGACAAAACTAATCATACGCCACCGTATTTTGCAAATCGGCATCAATCGTTTGCTCTGGTTTATGCAAGTCATTGGTATACATAAACTGGTCAATACACTCTTGCCTTTAAGTAAGCGTTTACCACAATTAACGCGCACGCCTTTTTGGAAATCCAAGTACCCATCTCATAACACGCTTGATAAGAAGAGTGTGAGTTTGTTTTTAGGCTGTGCGACTAATACACTCGACGCTGATGCTTTAAAAGCCAGTATTTTTGTATTAAATAAGCTAGGTGTAGATGTAGATATTCCCAAAATGCAAGGTTGCTGTGGAAGTATTGCGCGGCAAATGGGGGATGCGACTGAATCGAAAAGTTTAATTGCAAATAATATAACTGCCTTTAACAATAAGCAGCCAATTATTAGCGCAGCGAGCGGTTGCGGCGCTGGTTTGCAAGATTATTTACCGCAACATCAAATTATTGATTTAAGTGCATATTTACTCAGTTGCGATTGGACTAAAGTGTCTATTGCGCCGTTAAAACAAATAATTTTAGTCCAAGACCCGTGCAGTTTGCGCAATGTGCAAGGCTCAAATAAAGCGGTGTACGGATTACTTAACAAGATTCCGCAGGCAGATATTGTGGCATTGTCTGGTAACGGTCAATGCTGTGGCGGCGCAGGCGCCTATATGTTGACACAGCCAGAAATGGCGAATGCATTACGTGCAGATAAATTAAGTGCGATAAAAAATGCTATCAACGGTAAAGCTAACGTTATCATTGCAACAGCCAATATTGGCTGCAGCATTCATATTGCAGCAGGCTTGCGTGAACAAAATATGAATGTGTGCGTCTTACATCCAATACAATTTATTGCTGCGCAAATGGGTTACGCTCTGCACGTTTAGGGGTAAACTAATTACTATGAAACTACCAAATTTTGAGACATTTATTACTGTATTTGATACCGGCTTACGCACGCTGTTTGCTACGCCACATAGTTTACGCCCCCACCCAGACTCAGAAATTGGTTTTGATGACAGCCAACTCACCAAAGATGAAAAAAAGCATATCAGCGCACTGATGCGTGTAAACCACACAGGGGAAGTATGCGCACAGGCTTTGTATAGTGGACAAGCGCTCACAGCTACTAGTCCAGAAACAACAGCAGCCCTGAAGCACGCTGCAATTGAAGAAACTGAACACTTGGCATGGTGTGAAACGCGAATTAAAGAATTGGGTGGTAACACCAGCCTATTAAACCCAGTATTTTATGTAGGTGCATTTGCCATGGGCGCAATTGCTGGTGCACTAGGCAACAAATGGAATTTAGGTTTTTTAGCTGAAACTGAAAAACAAGTAGAAGCTCACCTTGCCAGCCATGTAGAAAAATTGCCAGACGCCGACCAAAAAACGCGTAAAATTATTGAACAAATGCAGTTAGATGAAGCCAAACATGCAGAAGAAGCCCTGCAACAAGGCGGCGTGGAACTTCCGAAACCTGCAAAATTCATCATGTCAAAAGTTTCAAAACTCATGACTGTTAGCGCTTACTATTTATAGCCTAACCAGTCATTCCAAAACTAATTTAAGAATGAGAATAAAGAAACTATGCAAAAATTTAGCGATGTACTACTAACAATTGACGATGCCTCACATGTGCAAAAAATTGAGCTTTTTAAAGTAGATGGCAGCGCAGCTGGCGTGATTGAAAACAAACCTGGCAGTCAAGGTTCAGTTAAAGTGTTCTACCATTTATTTAGAATGTACGGCGAAATTTCACTAGATGCAGCAGTGGAAGGTTTAAGTTTATACGCTGAACACACAGCAGATGCTGAAAACTGCCCAGGCAAACACCCAAATGTAGATAGATTACTAAATATTTTAGAAGATGAGCAACCGTTAAGTGTGAAGGTTACTGAGAGTTAGATACTAGTTTAAAACTAGGTTGTTTGCTCTTATTGATAAACGAACTTAAAGCTTTGCGCTTTTAAAAAATAAACTTAACGTTTATTTACAGACACATTTTTTTAAACTAGCTTTTGAAACGCCGCAATTGGTGGATGATAAATAATCTCCAACAAGTGCCCTACAGCGTCTAAACAATAAAAACCTCTAGCACCATCGCGGTGAGTTTTTGGCGCTTCAGTAATTTTTACGCCGCTTTTAACGAAATAATCATACCATTCATCTACCGCTTCAATCGATTTTAGGACAAAACCAATATGGTCTAATCTTTGCTGAGCCTGTGGTGAATAATCAATGCGGTGTAGTGCAAATACATCTCCGCCATTGGTTAAATATATATTATCAACGTCTGGATGCCACTCAATTTTCATGCCCATCAAATTGACGTAAAAGTCGGCACAGATTTCCAAGTCTTTCACAAATAAAGCCACATGGCGGATACCAAGCATGCCGTCTGGCAACTTATTAGCTGCTGTTTTATTCATTGAATTTGCCGCATGATTAGTCTGCATTCAGCTTTCTCTTTTCACCTGCATCTATAAATCAGGTTCTTTTATTTCAAAATCATGTGTAATTTCACACGCTTGAGCGAGCATAATGGAAGCTGAACAATATTTCTCTGCTGACAATTTAACTGCGCGCGCTACTTGCACTGGGTTTAAACCTGAACCCGTGACCACAAAATGTACATGAATTTTAGTAAATACTTTTGGTATTTCATCAGCACGGTCGGCGCTAATTTCAGCTACGCAATCTGTAATTGGTTGGCGCGCTTTTTTTAAAATCGTCACTACATCAAACGAGGTGCAAGCGCCCATGCCTATGAGCAACATTTCCATTGGACGCATACCAATATTGCGGCCGCCGTTTTCTGGCGTGCCATCTAACACTACAGCATGGCCTGATCCAGATTCACCAACGAACGCAACGCCTTTTATCCATTTGATTCTAACCTGCATGATCAACGCCTTATTACTTGACCAATAGTCACTTATTGCGCGTTTATTTAACGTCCAATAATTCAACGTCAAAAATTAAATCTGCATTTGATGGAATTGCACCGCCAGCGCCACGTGCACCGTAACCCATTTCTGATGGAATGATTAACGTACGTTTACCACCAATTTTCATGCCCTCAAAACCTTGATCCCAACCTTGAATCACTTGACCACCGCCTAAAAAGAAATTAAATGGTTGCTTGCGATCTAAGCTACTGTCAAATTTTTCACCTTTGCCATCTTTAACGCTTGGGTTGTATAACCAGCCTGTGTAGTGCACGGTAACGGTAAAACCAGCTTCAGCTTCACGACCCGTACCAACTTGTGTATCAATTTTTTGAAGTTCTGTAATTTTTGTCATTGTTTTACTTTCTTGAGTGTTGGTTTGTTTCGTTGATTGATCTGTTGACTCTGGTTTACAGCCTGCAGCTGTAAAACACATCACCAAGAGTGTACTTAGTAATATATTGCGTTGGTTCATCATTATTCCAATAGATAAAATTAAAATTAATAGCTTTATTTTTTGTATGATACTTGAAAATACCATTGAGTTCGTTTTAGAAATGCTTTATCTGGAAGCTTTTGTTAGTAGTAACAGAGTGACATTAAGAATGTGCCTGTCAAAACGGGTTAAGTTATTGCAAATATACCCACTCAAGTAGCGCATCTTGCACTGGTTTAGTAAGCGCTGCTTTTGCGTCATTTGCCATAAAAACCACTACATAGCGCTCTCCACTTTGCGCCAACACGTAGCCCGCTAGAGTATATGAGCCAGTTAAAGAGCCTGTTTTTAAATGCGCTTGGCCAGAGAGTAAGCTGCTGTTTAAACGTTTTTTCATGGTGCCATCTATAGCGGATATTGGCAATGAGCTTATGAGCTCTGGCATGACAGAGCTGTAGTAAGCGTTCACTAACATCTCACCCATGTGTGTAGCGCTAATGCGTTCTATACGCGATAAACCTGAACCATTTTCAATGACGAGTTCGCTAAAATTTAATCCTAAACTTTCTAGCCAATTGTTAACTGCTAATGCTCCATTTGGCTCGGTGGCGGGAGCACCCAGCTTTTCTGCAGCGATAGTTAACAACAACTGGCGTGCCATCAAATTATTACTCCATTTGTTCAGATTAGGCAAAATTTGCGCGAGCGCTTCAGACTCATATCGCATTGCTTTTTGCGCGTTAATCGGTACAGTTTGCAGGCGTAATCTTCCGTTAAAAGTTCCGCCTAAAGATTTCCATAAACTCTTAAAAAGCGCCAAATGATAAGCGTTTTCGTCTATCACCAAAAGCTCTACATATTTTTTTTCGCAATTTGCAGGGTAACTACCGCCAAAAGTAACCGTTACACCGCTATTTTGTGTCACAACATTATAGGTAAAGTTATTGCGCCAGCCATTACAATCCCCAGCATTTACCTTGAGCTGATTGACCACTTTAACTTCAGCCATAAAAGGCTCAATGCTAATATTAATAGCGCTTGCATCTGCATCAAACCTAAAACTTGTGTTTTTTGCATTGACTACAAAAGCATTAGGCGTGGCGTTATATGCGCGCAACGGTTCGTTATCAAAGCTACCGGCATTTAGTGAAACGCTAGCAAAGTAACTATTATCAATGGCCAAATCACCATTTATTTCATGTAAACCAGTATTGTAAAGTTTGCGCAATAAGTGGTTAAAGTCATCAGCCATCATGCTAGGGTCACCGTAGCCTTTTATAAATAAGTTACCGTTCAGCACGCCCTCGCGCAACACACCGTCTGTAAAAATATCAGTTTTCCAACGGTAACTTGGCCCTAGCAAAGCTAGCGCAGCGTAACTTGTGACGAGCTTCATAGTGCTCGCCGGGTTAAGGGCTTGCGTGGCTTGATATTGCAGTAAAGGGGACTTTAGTGTGCTTGGTTTTTCCGCAAGTGCTTGCACATAAATAGACACTGCATTTTCAGCTAAATCAATTTTTTTTAGCGTTTCTGTAACACTTGCAGGTAAAGTTGTTTCGGCATGCACTGTTGCAAAAAAAATTACAACATAAACGAAAAACAGGTTGATTAAGTGACTCATAACGACGCCTTAATTGCCTTGTAGGTTGCACTCACCATGTGTTCAACCTCAGGCTCAGTAATGGTGTAAGGCGGCATCCAATATACAGTATTGCCAATTGGGCGCAGGAGTAACTCATGTTGCAAAGCTTGGGCATAGCAAGTTTTAGCAAACTGTGTATTTTGTGTTTGCACATCAAACGCCCAAATCATGCCTTGATTGCGGCTATCCTTAATCGGTAAGTCAAAATGTGTCTGTAAAAAACCGTTAAGTTTTGCCACGGTTACAAGGTTATTCGCAATCACGTCATCCGTTTCAAATATTGCTAACGTCGCTAAAGCGGCGCTACAAGCCAAGGGATTTCCTGTATAACTATGGCTATGCAAAAAGCCACGTACTGTGCTGTCATCATAAAATGCTTGGTAAATTTTATCGGTGGTCAATACTGCGGAAAGCGGCAGGTAGCCGCCTGTGATACCTTTGGATAAGCAGATAAAATCCGCCTTGATATTCGCGCTTTCACAAGCAAACATCGTTCCAGTTCGCCCAAAACCAACAGCAATTTCATCAGCAATTAAATGCACGCTATATTTTGTGCAAATTTCACGCGCGCGCCTCAAATAGCTAGGATGATACACACCCATGCCTGCAGCACACTGCACAAGCGGCTCTATAATAAACGCGGCTAAATTCGCATGATGACCTTCTACATATTGTTCAAGAGCATCAGCACAACGTAAGGCATACGCTTCTGCAGTTTCACCATCCTCAGCCAGCCTAAAGTCTGGACTTGGCATGAAAACAGTTTGGGTTAATAGCGGCGCATAAGTATCTTTAAAAATGGCCACATCGGTCACGTTAAGCGCGCCTAAAGTTTCACCATGGTAGCTATTTTGTAGGCAAATAAATTGTGTTTTTTTAGCTTGATTTATATTTTGCCAATAATGAAAGCTCATTTTTAGCGCAATTTCAGTTGCACTAGCACCATCGCTTGCGTAAAACGCATGCCCCAAACCTGTTAATTGACTAAGCTTTTCAGATAGCTCAACCACAGGGGCATGGGTAAAACCTGCCAACATGACATGTTCTAAAGTATCAAGCTGCTGCTTTATCGCTTCTTTAATACGTGGGTTATTGTGTCCGAATAAATTAACCCACCAACTACTCACCGCGTCTAAATAACGCTTTCCTTCGACATCATAAAGCCAAAGCCCATCACCGCGTAAAATTGGAATAAGCGGAAATGTTTCATGTTGCTTCATCTGCGTACATGGGTGCCATACTGCGTTTAAGCTACGTTGCAATAAATCTTGTTGTTTAAGCATGCCTAAATTGTACGATGTTTTTATCATTACTCACAGATTTGGCCATGTCTAGTTTAAAATATACGTTTATATTAATTTGTTAATGTTGTATGCAAAAAATTCGTATACACCTTGAGCTTCTCGAACCTGCAAAAGCACATAATACCGTGCAAGATATTGCGGGCTTGGAACATCGGCTTTACGAAGTAAGCGTAAATTCGCTCATTGGGTTTACCAGAGTTAGAAATACTACCTATTTAACTTCATGCCAGCAAATGGCCAGTTATGTTTTTTGTAATACAGCCTATTTAATATTTAATTTTTTTGCGTTTCGAAGCTTTGCTTAAGTATGTGTCCGTAAAAAACCGTTAAGTTTTAGGTTTAAAGCTTAAACATTAAGTTTTTTTCCAAACAGTAAAACCAGATAAATACAACAACACCATATGTGGCAAGGTAAGTGCGGCTAAACTCACAAAGACAAGCTGAATTAATTTGGTTTCAAGTGTTTGAGTCTGCAACAACGGCCAACAGAACGATGCCACGACAATTACCATAAGTGTAGGAAAAATAAGCGCTGCAAGCTTTAACTTTTGGCTCACGTGTTGTAAAAAATAATGGCTACGTAGCAAATGGCGAACGCTGTGCATACCACAAAAATAAAGCGTAAACGCCACCAGCGGTGTAACAAATAGCGTAAGCAAACCTGCCACAATGATTTCAATACTGGTTTGTATATTGGAGTTAACTAACCATAATGCGCTTGCCGCAAGTCCTGCAAGCCAAACAAAGGCTAGGCCGTGCAATACTTTTACAACAATAACCGCTTGCTTAACCGTTATAAAAAATGAAAATAATTGCACCATTTCCGCTTCAAAAAAAAGCGTAGGCAATACAATTAAAGTGCCGCCATGCAATATCTTTATGACTAGCGGCGTGTTGTTAGGTAAATCATCCGCAAAATGCATGGCTGAGATACTTAAAAAAACAATAAAAAAGATTAAAGGCTGCCAAAGCCAAAGCCCCACTACTAAGCCAGCTAGCGCTAAATAACTGAGTAAAAATAATAGCCATCTTTGCAAGGTATTAAGCCGCCAATACTGTTGAGCAAATAAAGTATCTAACGCGCCGTGTGGCACGCCCAGTATGGCTATGCTTGAAGCTATTATTATGAGCAAGACAGTTTTATCGATCACTGCAATTTGCTCACTAAAAGTAAGTATCACTAGCGCCAGTGCACAAAAAATGATGCTGTGACGTGCTTGTAGCGCTGCATATTGCATAGCAGGTTTTTTTATAATGTATTTATTCACGATGCAACATCTGCCTAAAAACTTGCTTTAAAAAAGGCAATGGCGGTAGCGCCAATATAATGAGTATGTAATCCTTTATCTCTGCGTTATCACTTAAAAAACGTACCATGCTAGACGTATTTACTTTTTTAAACATGGCTAAGAATAAAGTATGGGCTAATGATGGCTCTTTCAACATAACTTTTAAAAACATACTATCCATCCAATTAAGCCAGGTGGAATCTGGCTTGTGACCAATTGGCAATCCTCCACTGGCAATAGCATGCGTGCAAGACTCTGCCCAGCGCTGAATTCGCATAAACGCATAACCAGAACTTGGTCGTGCTCCTCCAAAAAAAAGCCCTGCCTTAATATAGGTTTTATCGTGGTTTAAATAATGGCTGAAATCTTTTTTATGCTCTTGATTTAAATCATAATTTTTAAGACCCATAGGTAAAACGCCGTATTCAGTCCTTTGTACTTTAATGGCTTTTTTTTGGGTAACGCTCGAGATTGCATCAACCAACGACCTTGCTAAATCTTGACGTGTAAGTTGGTTTTTAGCAAACACAGTAACCTCTACCAGCGCGCGTTTAGATGTTATTGGCAAAATATAAGTAAATGCCACGTGTTCGTTAGGTGTTATAGCCTTAGTAATATGATTGCTAGAAAAGTCCATTAAGGTTGCACAGTCTGTATTAAAAACATCAGTTTCACACGTGACTTCTTGCCCTAAAAAAGATTGCCACATTAGAGAATCGCTGGTTTTAACTGCATTATTTGGTCTGGTATCAACAATATATTTTGTTAAAAAAGCTTGATGTTTATCTTGTATGTGCCAAACATCATTATGTTTAATTGGCGCCTTTATAACATCAGTATCAAATAAAAGCGTAATGCGTGAATTTTGCGCAATTATTTTTTGCGCTTTTTCATAAAAAATAGAAGATTCCAGCATTTGGTAAGGCCTATCAGAGCAATCTATACACACTTTTTCAACATCATCTTTTAGCATTACACTAGACCACTGATGTGATACCCACTCATGGGTATCTATAGAGTCGCGACTAGTATTATGCTGCCTCGTAGCACTACTCGCCCAAAAACACCAAGTGCGGTCATTTTCATAACGCGCACGGCTTTCAATAATGGTGGTTATGGGGCATTTTTCACCCAAGCGTGCTAAGCGCATAGCTAAACTAAGCCCCGCACAGCCGCCGCCTAAAATAACTAAATCATTCATCGTCTACATAATTGTTAGGTAAGGGGTTGATTGCTGCTAAAGAATTAACCATAGGCAAGCCTATTAGTGCCGCATGCAATTGTGCGTTATGAATGCAAGTATTCCGCCAGAAATCTCGTTTTAAACATGTTTTAAATAGCGTTTGTAGTGTTACTACACATTTTGTTTTTTTGGAAACTATCGCTCGGCCTTGCCAATATTGATGTTGTCGCTTGTTAAGTACCTTGCCAATTTCACGGTATACGCTTGAAGCTACTGCAATACTGCAACGCGGTCTTAAGCCAATAAAAGGCAGGCCCTTTGTACCACTTGCATAATAAGTATCTGCAAGCATTAAAATATCTTTTAAGCATTGTTGTAAAATAGCTTTTTGTTCTGCTTGCGGGTTTAATAAGTCAGCCGTATTAAACTTACCTATCATTGTTGCAGGTAAGTAACAGCGGCCCAATTTTGCATCATCAGCCACATCGCGACTAATGTTAGTAAGTTGCATAGCAATACCCAAATCTATCGCAAAAGGGTAAGCGCATTTGTCTGTTACCTCTAAAACTTTGCACATCATCAGCCCGACTGTGCCTGCAACATGGTAACAATAACGCAACAACTCATCCATACTGCACATTGCAACGGGTTCTAAGTCTAGCGTAACGCCATCAATAAGCGCTTGCATAAGCTCAGGTGCAATAGAACACTCTTGCATAAGTTGTAATGCGTCTTGTGTTATTGCATTGTTAGATTGCCCTGTTGCAATATCATGACTTAGCTGCAATAAACCAGACTTTGCCGTTGCAATTGATACTGCCTCATCAGCCACATCATCAATATAACGACAAAATCTGTAGAGCCTTGTTGCTCGATTTGCATGGGTTGTACCTAACAAATACCGAGCCCAATGGAAGCTACTGCCTTTTAAGGCCAACACTGCGTTTTCATCTAGCGCTGCATCAGATAAATCAATAGGAATATTGTTCAAAGGCTTTACACTAAAATAAGCGCTCATTTAAGTATTGATATTTGGTAGCAAGCGATCAATCACTTTTGCTGAACACAGCACACCTGGCAAACCTGCTCCAGGATGTGTACCGGCACCGACTAAATATAAATTAGCTATTTTTTCAGCTTTGTTATGAAATCTAAACCAAGCAGACTGACGAAAAATCGGTGCGACAGAAAAACCAGCACCAAACTCACTCAAGTAGTCATACTTAAAGTTTTCTGGCGTCATATAAAACGCTTCAACAATGTGCTGCTTCAAGTTAGGTAATATAGTATCGTTAAGCGATTCAATAATACGTTGCTGTAATTTTGGTCCTTCAATAGTCCAATCAACATTGCCTTTTAAATTTGGGACTGGGCATAAAACATAAAAGCTATCGCAACCCTTTGGGGCAAAGCTAGCATCAGTTGCTGTGGGCCGATGTAAATATAATGAAAAGTCTTCTGGTAGTATTTTTTTATCGAAAATATCTTCGAGTAGCTCGCGGTAACGAGTACCCATCCATATTGTATGGTGCGCTACCTTTGGATATTGGCAGGTCGTGCCAAAATATAAAACATACAAACCCATTGAAAACTGCGCATTCGCAATTTTAAGTTTAGTAACAATTGGTTGTGCATTTTTTTCAACCAAATGATTGTACAAGTGTGCAGGGTCAGCATTCGATACAATCAGATCTGCACCTAACTCTGAGCCGTCTGCCAATAGCACGCTAGTAGCAACACCTGCGGTGATATTAATACTAGTAATCGTGCTGCCAAGCTTAATTTGTACGCCTTGCCTGCGCATCAAGTCACCCAAGGCTTTAATGATAGCGCCTGTGCCGCCCATGGCAAAATGCACGCCGTAAGCGCGCTCTAAATAATGAATTAATCCGTAAATGCTCGTGGTATCAAACGGGTTGCCACCTACTAATAAGGGCTGTATTGAAAATGCTTGTCGTAATTTTGGGTGTGTTAAATGGCGACATACCATTTGCCAAACAGTTTCGTAGCTGCGAAGCTCGATCAAGCTTGGTATTAAACGTAGCATAGTGCTAAATCTATGAAAAGGCTTATCTGAAAGTTGAATGAAAGCAATATCAAAAATACGTTTTGAGTGTGCCAATAGTTTCTGGTAACCTACACAATCGTTGGGTTCAATTTTTGCAATTTCGGATAAAGTTTCTTCAAGCGTACCACCATAATCAAAGGTAGTTTTGTCTGCAAAATAAAATTGATACCATGGCTTTAATGGAACCAATGTTACGTAATCTTCAAATTTTTCTTTAAATAACGCGAAAAGCTCATCAAACAAAAAGGGCGCGGTAATCACAGTCGGACCAGCGTCGTGTTTAAATCCATTACGCTCGAAAACTTGGGCGCGCCCACCTAGCTTCTCACATCGATCTATTAACGTAACTTCGTAACCCTTAGCTTTTAGCCTTAAGGCAGCGGCAATTCCACCAAAACCTGCACCAATTACAATGGCATGCATACTGATTACTTTGTTTAATTTAATAATTTAGATTTTAGCGCTGAGGCAAGTTCGCCTAAATATGCGCCTGATTGATGCGGTAACTCTTGAGATAATCGAATGCATTCACTCGCTTTTTGGAGTGCAATTTGTTTTGCATGACTCAACGCGTTGTGGGTAAAACCAGCATTTTGTAGGACAAAAATTATATTTAGTACGCTAGGCTTTTGATCGCTGACTTGGTCGTTATGAATATCATTTAAGTCATCGGTAATTTGGTAAATCAGCGCGAAAGCATTCGCAATACGTTGCGCTTTGTCTAAGCAGTATGCGTTTTTTGATGCAATTAACGCCAGCTGAATTGGTAAGCTCAGAAGAGCGCCAGACTTTGCAATTACGACTTGCTCATAATCATATAAATTTGTGATTGCTTGAATTTTATTATGTACATCATAGCTTTGCCCTTTAATAGCTGCGGCGGTTTGTGTATGTATGACGCTAATCATGTGAGGAATTATTTTGGTATTTGTAATATCTGCTAGTGCAGAATATGCTGCAGAGATTAATAAATCGCCAGTACAAATAGCAATATCTTTTCCGTACTTAAACCATACCGCTTCATTACCACGCCTTACTTCATCGCCATCTTGCAAGTCATCATGTACTAATGAGCCGTTATGCAATAGTTCTGCAATGGCGGCAATCGCCATACTATTTTGTTTGGTTAACCCTAATGCAGTGCCTGCTTTAGTCGCAATGTTTGCTCTTATTCTTTTTCCACCGCAACTCAAATGGTACTGCGCTGCTTCTTCACTAAAGTTTCTTAAATTATTTACGCTGGATTTTATATTAATTAATTGCGTATTGCTTAAATTATTAGTGACGCTTTTTTCAGTAATTAAACTTAATAAGTAACGTTCAAACTCCTGACCGTAGTCAATATCTGATTTAACGTTTAGCTGATTAACATACTGGACATTAGGCATTTTAAAGTCTCTGAATTAATGTTATTTCTATGCGTAGATTTAATGAATAACTGAGAGACTGTTAGCGTATCAAAAATTGAGACACGCTAACAGCTCAGCTATTTAAACTTAAATTACATTTCAAACTTAAGCTTTATTTGACTCGCTTACTGCTACTGTCCAAATAATTACACCAAATGCAATTTTATTCAGTACATCAGCTAAGTTGTAAACAATATTTAGCATACTTGAGCTATCTGCTGGGTTGCTTCCAGTTAAGTAACCTAGGAAGTAACCTAATGGGTAAATTGCCCAGCCAAACGTTACAATTAAGCGCATTAAATTAAACGCAGATTGAACTGATGGTGGTGACGATGCCGCGTTGATTTTGCCAGCTTCACCCAAGAAAATTTCGTACAGAATATACGCCCAACCAACCATACCAATAATAAAGCCTGGCCATACACCCATGTAACCTGCTTCGCCTGCGTAACCACCTGCTAACATCACTAAAGTACCAATGAGTAAACGCCAAAACACGCCTACTGGTACTTTAGTAATCGCTTGCAAGATTAAGTAAAACTCAATCATTAACAATGGCACTGTAATTAACCAGTCAATGTAGCGATACACGGTTGGTGTTTCACCCGTAAGGACCCACACATCGCGCATGTAAAAGTAATGCACTGCAGCAACCAATGTAACCAAACCTGATACTGTTAATGATGTTTTCCATTTACCTGCGACACGATCTCGCTCTAAAAAGAAAAACACTGTAGATGCCACCAGTGCCATTGAAATTAACCAAAATGAAATGCCTACAAAGTCGTCTGACTTTAAAACAACGCTACCTTCTGCCAATGCTGCACTCGACATCGCTAGCAACCCTAAACCACCCAGAAGCCTACTTACTCCTACACTTAACTTATCTTTTGACATGACTTTAATCCTTTTTAAATGATTGTAAAATCTTATACTGCAACTCATTGTGTGCTTAAAAGGTAATAAGTTCAACATTTTGATACAAAGTGTTTATAAACTATTTACGCTTAATCAATTTTATGCTCATGTATTCATGCATTTACAGAGCAATTATTAAGATAATACTTAGGGGAGAATTTACAGTGTAACTTCTTAGCGTCTAATAAACTTTATTAGTTAAACGTATTAAGGTAGACATTTAGAAAGAGATTAAACATATTAAAATAAAAACTTAACGGTTTTTTACGAGCACTTTTTCAAAATGCTGCTAGAGATATTTAAAAAGTCTTGTTGAACCGTTGTTTAAACTGGTGTATGTGTAATTAAATATCAATTACTTAGCTTACTTGTTTACTCGCCTAGCGAAATACCAAACCCAATCGTATTTTGATGCACGTTATAGTCTAACAATGTCGCACCGTAGCCTGATGACGCTAAGATATGAAAGTTAATATTACGGTCTTCAGTAATTTGGCGCTGAAAATCAAGCTGAATAAAGCCTTTGTTATCTTGACGCAAATTGTTACGCAACAACACCGAGACCGCCGTTTTGCGGGCTGGGTCATCCCACCTTAAAGACACATCCCCGTAGCCTAAGTATTTTTCAATGTCGGGGTTATCATCTCTCGATTTTGATTCTGGAATACGCCATGCAGGCCGAACCATGAGTGTAAACTTATCATTTAGCTCCCAGCCAGCTTGTAAATAAATGCGGTTCCAACTGCGAGACAGTGGGTCTTCACGACCATTTGATTGATGCACGAAGCCTAAATTAAGCATTCTAGGTAAATAAGGTTTAATAATGCCTTCATTTTTATTATCTAGGCCTAAAGAAAGTATCAGCTCGGGTTCGTAGTTATTTTCACGAAAAAAACGTGAATCTCCAGGATTAAAAAACTGCCAAAACGATTGTTGCGTATAGGCCGCCCACAGCCTCGAGCTAGTGACATAAGGCAATTTACTCACAAATGGAATACTTTTCATCAGCTCAGTTTTTAAGCTAAATTGAAATTTAACGTCCTGATAATCTAAATTACGATCTTGTGTAGTTACAAAATTAGGGCTACTTGGCGTGTCGTTCGTTGCACTTGAATTTGTTACCAGTAAATAATTTGACTTATACGTCTCAAAGTCACTAATATTCCAATCGCCTTTTGAGCTTAAGCGCCACTTTCTCTCTAAAAAGGATGGCTGTGGCTCGGTTTCGGTGATATTTATTTGCGCAGATTGGACAGCGTTTGTCGTTTCAGAATCTGGATTGTTTGGGTGATCATTCAATACTTGGCTAACATTTTCAGTCGCAGTATTGGTATTTTGAATGCTCGAACCAAGCGCTTTAAAGTTAATACTATCAAAACACGCTAATCTTTTTTTAGCTTCAAAACTAGATGGATAGCTGCTTTGACAGTTTTTAAACGCCTGCTCTAATGTAAACGTTTCAGCCTGTAAAGCTTGTGAAAATAAATTGAAACAAAAACCCAAAAATACCAGAAGTCTAAAGCGGTTCATATACGGGCTTTGTACAATTATATAATATTAACACCATATTAACAGGTGCTAACGTTAAGCAATGTTAAGGTGCAGGGTTTGTCATCGTTAAATGAAGTGTTTCAATGGCTTGCAAAACTTCTGGTAATAGCTTTGTATTCCAAGCGGCAATATTTTCACTAAGTTGCGCCATATTGGTTGCGCCAATAATCGTGCTGGTCACGCACCAACGATGCATCACAAAACCTAAAGCTAGTTGCGTAGGTGTTAAACCATGCTCACGAGCCAATGCTACGTATGCTGCGCTTGCTACAGCTACATTTGGTTTTGTATAACGCTGTGCATAGCCTAAAAACATAGTCACGCGCCCTTGCTCTTTTGGATTATCTATATATTTACCAGTTAAATGCCCAAAAGCTAAAGGTGAATATGCAAGTAGACTAATATTTTCGCGGTGCACAATTTCGCTAATGCCAAAATCTATTGAGCGGTTCATTAAGTGATAAGAGTTTTGCAAAGTTGCCACGCGCGGCAAATTGTACTCTTTGGCAATTCGCAAAAACTCCATAATGCCCCATGGCTGCTCATTGCTTAAACCAATCGCACGCACTTTACCTTCTTGCAATAGCTCCGCCAATGTTTCAAGCTGATTGTGAATACTCACCCACTCTTTTTGCTGGCCTAGCGCATCTTTTTCTAACGCAGGGTCATATTGATATTGTCCAAAAAGTGGCACATTGCGCTCTGGCCAATGCAGTTGGTACAAATCAATATAATCAGTTTGCAAGCGCTTGAGTGAGCCTTCTATAGCGCTACGAATATTGCTACGGGTTAAAATTTCATCACCGTTTCGTATCCAGCTTAAACCACGATTTCGCCCCGCGACTTTACTACCTAATATAACCTTATCCCGCGCTTGCGTTTTAAGCCAATGGCCTATCATCGTCTCGGTACGCGTATAAGTTTCTGCTTTGGGAGGCACTGGATACATTTCAGCGGTATCAATAAAATTAATGCCTTGTGATAGCGCGTAATCTAATTGGTTATTAGCATCTGCTTGCGTATTTTGGTCGCCATACGTCATGGTGCCTAAGCAAACTGCAGACACATTAATATTAGTATTACCTAGTGGGCGATATTCCATCATTCAATCTAACAAATAGTTAATGTAAAACGGCTGATGATGGCGGGATATTGGCTTGCGAAGCATCATTACTAAACAATAAATCCCAAGCAGCTTCGCGCGTGGCAAGTTGCATCATACTCGTCATGGCATGCACCAATTCACTGCTCAAGGCCATTTTCACCACTTGGCCATTTTTGCAATGTAGCTCTAATTGCGACTGCGAATTTTCTGCCGTTACTATCACGCATTGAATCGCCAGAAGCGGCTCTTCCGTGCGCGCTTCACGGTCTGCCACATAGTCTGCCTTAAAATCCATATTTTCTATGACTTTTTGCTCTGCCGCTTCGCGCGCGAATCCAGCAAGTGCTTCTGCTTTATTGCCTGCCATTAATAATTTATTAGGCTCCGTATATGCCGAGCTATCAACAGGCGTGGATTGTGCACCATGCAATAAAGCCCACACTGACTTACAAATCTTACGTGAAATCCACACAGAAATTTCAGTCTTGTCCAGCAAGCCAAGTTTTAGCAAAAGCCGATCTTCATCAAAGTTATAACCAAGATTAATTTGTTCTATGCCTGTTTGATGTTGTGTCATGGCGAAGCTTTATATAATATTCATTTGCAACAAAATAAGGTGACAGCATAAAACTTTTAACGGTTTTATTCTATGTTAATTTTTAGCTTGGGGTTTTTAGGTTGAGGTGCAAAAAGCGCCGATAATTCTTATAAACATTGCTTAGTTAATATTTCTATATTTCTGTATTTATGGAAATATAGATTCATGGACAATAAATCAGCAGTTATTCTTCTCTCATCAATCGCGCAAGAGGCAAGATTAGATATTTTTCGCACATTAGCGCAAGTAGGAACAACTGGCTTGTCCGC
>JBDNJL010000108.1:0-5166 GCA_041687795.1 Methylotenera sp.
GAATAATTATGGAACAAAAAAAACTTACAACGCATGCGGTTAATAGCAGAAAAGCGTGCTCACCACTTCAACTAGCCGTTCGCTACGCGATACTAGGCTTAAGCTTGAACGCAATGAGCAATATTGCAATTGCCGAAGAAACTGCAATTGAACTACAACAAGTAGATGTTGTTGCACCGACTGAAAGCGATACGCGGCCTGTAAAAGGTTACCAAGCAAAAAAAAGCACCAGCGCAACAAGAACCAACACGCTACTGCGTGATGTATCACAATCAATTTCAGTAGTCACTCAAGAATTGATTCAAGATCAATCTATGCAAAGTGTGGCAGATGCTGTGCGCTACGTGCCAGGTGTAACTGCAATTCAGGGTGAAGGTAACCGTGATACTTTGGTATTTCGCGGGAACGCTACTACTGGCGACTTGTTTGTAGATGGTTTGCGTGACGATGTACAAACCTACCGTGATTTTTATAATACAGACCGCGTTGAAGTGCTAAAAGGGCCAAACGGCATGATTTTCGGACGTGGTGGCGCAGGTGGTGTATTAAACCGTGTAAGCAAACAAGCAGGTTGGGACCCTATTAGCCAGATTATTGCTAGCTACGGCGCGTTTGACCAGCAACGTATTTCTGCAGATTTTGGTCAAGGCATCACTGAAGACATTGCTTTTAGAGTGAATGCTGTCTATGAAAATTCAGGCTCATATCGCGATGGTGTGCATTTAGAGCGTTTTGGCGTGACACCTACAGTCACTATTAAGCCAGGTGAAAATACTAAGATAGTTTTTAGCGCTGAATATTTTAAAGACAGCCGTATTGGAGACAGGGGTGTGCCATCTCAAGCAACAATAGGCTCGCCTACCGCTAGCAACCCAGACTTAAATCGCCGCCCATTTAATATTGGCGACCACTCATCTTTCTTTGGTAGCGCTAGGTTAAGCCCAACCGAAACTGAAACTATCGCATTTAACTCAATTTTTGAACATTTATTTGATAACGGCATTGGCGTTAAAAATAGTACGCGTTATGCAAATTACAATAAATACTATGATAACGTTTTTGCAGGTAGTCCAGTTTCTACAGCTGGCACTTTTAATGTTAGTGGCTATGTATCCAATAACGATCGTGAAAACCTTATTAACCAAACTGACTTAACATATTCGGCTAATTGGGGCAACGTTAAACATAAACTACTTGCTGGTTTAGAGCTTAGCACGCAAGAAAGTCAAGACTCCCGGTTTGCTGCTTTTTTTAATAATAACTTCACGGCAGCTGGTCTACGAACTTCGCTGAATGCTAATAACCAAACTGAAATTGGTAATATTCCAGTAAGTTTTAGGGCAAATTTAATTAATAATGATAATGCGTTCCGCAATAATCAATCTACCGTTGATGTAGTTGGTTTTTATATGCAAGACCAAATTATTCTCTCACCACAATGGCAGGCGGTATTAGGTTTACGTCATGATAAGGTCAGTACGCGGCTTGACGGTGTAAGGTCTAATGGCGCTGGCGGAACAGTTTCACAAAGTTTTGATGTATCTGATAATTTACTCTCTCCACGTGCAGGTCTAATTTTTAAACCCATTGAGCCAGTGTCTATTTACACGAACTATAGTCTGTCATATGTTCCACGCGCAGGCGACCAACTAACAGGTTTAAGCGCAACTAATTTTAGTGCAGCCCCTGAAAAATTCATCAACTATGAACTAGGCGCTAAATGGGATGTGAACTCAAACCTAGCAGTAACTGCGGCGGTATATAAACTAGAACGCCAGAATGTTGGTATTGCTGACCCTAACAACGAAAATGGTCAAATTTTATTGGTTGATGGCCAAGAAACTAAAGGCCTCGAATTAGGTGTTGCGGGCAATATTACTAACAAATGGAGTGTGTTTGGTGGTTACGCATACCAAGATGGCGAAATTACTAAAACGCTACAAAATAGCAACATTAACAACGTTATTGCCAAAGGTTCAGAGCTTGCACAAACCCCAAAACATACGTTCTCAGTATGGAATCGTTATGATATTAACCCAACGTGGGGTGTTGCTTTAGGTGTGATTAGTCGCTCAGGTATGTACGCTGCCCTACCTACTTTATCTCAAAGCACGATATTGCCAGGCTATACACGTTTAGATGCGGCTATTTACGCGAACATTAATAAAAAAACACGTTTACAAATTAACTTAGAAAACTTAACAAACAAAGAATATGCGCTATTTGCACACAATAACCAAAACATAACACCAGGTTCACCGATAAGTGGACGTGCTACGTTAGTTTATAATTTTTAAGATTTAAGTTTTTTTACCTAAAAGCCTGCGCAATGCGTAGGCTTTTTTGTTGATGAATTCCAGGTTAGAATTTATTAAGTTAAAACTTAACGTTTCAACTGTTACTGCAAATAAACTTAACGTTTGACATTTTAAAGCAAATAAACTTAACGTTTATTTGTGGACACATTTTTAGTACGTTATCTCAAGTACGCAATGTTAAAATAGTCGTATGAAAAATACGCCTGTGATAGAAATCTCCCACAATATCGAAACGGACACACTGCATCGCTTTGTATTTGAAAACACACCAGTGCGCGGCAATTTAGTCAATTTGACGCACACTTTGCAGCAAGCACTTAGGTTACAAAAAATGCCTAGAGGTCTGCGCCAGGGTTTGGGCGAACTCATGGCGGCGAGCGCGTTACTATCTGCCACGCTAAAAATGAATGGCTCAATCGTGTTACAAATTCAAAGCAAAGGCGCGCTTAAACTATTAGTGGTTGAATGCAATGCCACTTTTGGTATACGCGCCACTGCAACATGGAGTGGCGATGTGCAGGATGAGCAGAACTTATTTGAGTTAATTGAACATGGTCAATTTATCATTACGCTAGACCCAAAAAATGAAGGCGCTGAAGGTAGCCAAGCTTATCAAGGCATTGTGCCACTTGAAGGCGATAGCATTAGCGAAGTGTTAGAAAACTACATGCTACGCTCAGAGCAAATTGATACACGCATTTGGTTGTGCTGTAATGGCAACTCTGCCGCCGGCATGTTGTTACAAAAATTACCAGAAACCATGAACCAAATAACACATACGCACGACTTGGACACATGGAACCGCGTTGGGCATTTAGCCAGTACGATTACCGATGAAGAGTTGCTCACATTACCTGCAGTCACCTTGCTTACGCGCTTATTTCATGAAGAAGATGTGCGGTTATTTGATGCAAGCCACACGCAGTTTTATTGCAGCTGCTCACGTAATAGCGTGGCGAATATGCTACGCATGCTAGGCAATAAAGAAATTAGCAGTATTATTGAAGAACAAGGCAAAATTGAAGTGAATTGCGATTTTTGCAACACGCATTACTTGTTTGATAAAGTAGATGCCAGCGCTTTGTTGATGGACGAGACTGTTTTGCCCGGTAGTAAAGCAGTTCATTAACTTCATTTTACAATAACAGTTATTCTGCCCCGTTTGCGCGCGCAGCTTTAATATTCCTTAATATTTCAGGTTTATTCCAAACCATATTGGTACTTAAACTCACGCATGTTTTGCATGGATTTTTAGCCAAATATTGCTTAATTATTTTAATACGGTTGAGTGTGTCAGGATGCGATGAAAACCAACCTGCTACGCTGGTTTCTTGAGGCTCTTCTTTTTTATCTAAATTTTTCTTATCTGCATTTTTTTTGTCAGTATTTTTAGTCGTTTTCTTTTGCGTGAAACCTGCATTCATTTTTTCAAAAAAACTCACCATACCATCGGCTTTAATATTTTTTTGTTGTAACAAAGCTGCGCCTTTTAAATCTGCATCGGTTTCTACTTGTCGATTAAAATATTGCGCAGAAACCTGATGCGCCATGAGCATCACCACTGCATTCGCATCACCCAACACTGCTAACACCACTGCGGCAATGCCAGCACTATTCATCATATTTTTGAGCGCATGTTTTTGCTCTACATGCTGCACCTCGTGCGCGAGTACTGCGGCTAATTCATCGGGTGAATCTGCCGCTTTTAACAAACCGCTATTCACCACAATAATGCCACCCGGAATTGCAAAAGCGTTAACAGTTTGATCTTTAGAAACATACCATTGATATTGATACTTTGAGCCTGCAGTGAGTTTTTTACCAATGCTTTCAACTGCGGTAACAGCTGCGCCTGTTTGGATAAAATTAACTTCAGGATTCAGTGATTTTAATACCGAATCGCCTAAACGCTTTTCAGTTTTTATCGATACACGATTGGCTGCCCAAGTTGCGACTAAATCGTGTTGCCAAATAACAAATATCACTAGTAAACTCAAGATCGCTAAACCATACAAAATACTTTTCCACACAATACTTTGCGATTGCGTAGTTTTGTACCACTGATTCAAGCCGCTAATTGTGTAACCCGAGTTTTGTTCAGTTGCATGTACTCTAAGCGCAGCTAACATAGCTTTTTGCTCGACTAAATTGCTAGGCATCAGCGACCAAGTTGCTTCGTCTTGTTGCCAATTAAGCTGTAGTTGATCGTGATCAAACCCTGCAACTTTTGCAGAAATGTGTCTGTAAAAAACCGTTAAGTTTTTTACGTCAAATGGCAAAACCGTTAGGTTTTGCTCCATTTGAGATGCTAGCGCAGGTGCTACGAAGTGAATCACCAAACTCTCTTGTTTCACTTCACATTGCGCAGTTTGTCCGCCTGCGGCTAGGCCTTTGCCAAAAACTAATATTTCTATCAAACTATTCATAGCAAACCACTCATAGCAAACTATTCAATTCAGACTTCGCATAGTTAAGACCGATTATCGCTCTGATAAAAAAGTAAAAATAACGAACAACACAATCCCTATTAAGTACAATTTTCCCCAAACTGATCCACTGCTTCGCCCAGACACAGCAGCGCCCACAATCGCGCGGCTCAAACGACTCATCGGTAATGATTGCATCCACACATTACCTGGCCCAGAAACAGTTGCATAAAACATGCCTTCGCCGCCAAAAAAACTTGTTTTAAGTTTGCCAGTGTATCGAATATCGTAACGCACTTTTGACGACATGCCGACTAAACAGCCTGTGTCAATTTTAAGCACATCATTAGGTGCAAGTGCAACTTGTTTTAATGTGCCAGAGGCATGAATAAATACTGTGCCTTTACCGCTAATTTTTTGCA
>JBDNJL010000109.1:0-14590 GCA_041687795.1 Methylotenera sp.
CGCCGCCGAATTTCTTTGAAAGAATCGTCGTGATCGCTGCTGTTAATGTCGTTTTACCGTGGTCAACGTGGCCAATAGTGCCTACGTTCACGTGCGGCTTGGTACGTTCAAATTTGCCTTTTGCCATTATTATTTCCTTTTTACAAAATTTTATTAATCATTTAAGTTTTATTGAAATTAATAAAACTTGTTCAAATAAATTACTACTAACATACTGCGAAACAATTACAGTTTCGCTAAATGCCTCAAGCCATGGTGCCCATGGCGGGAATCGGACCCGCGACCTCTCCCTTACCAAGGGAGTGCTCTACCACTGAGCCACATGGGCGCAAGTTCTGATCAAACCAACACTTAACTATTCTTTGGAGCGGGCGACGAGGCTCGAACTCGCGACATTCAGTTTGGAAAACTGAAGCTCTACCAACTGAGCTACACCCGCACTGCAATTACAAACTAGCCTGCCTCTGCACCACAAAAATCTGTAGCCAGACAAAACCCCATTTATCCAGTTAACCTCTCGTACAACTTATTACGTGTTATGTATTACAAACCTACCTAACAACAATTTAATTAAGCAATTATGGTGGAGGGGGAAGGATTCGAACCTTCGTACTCTGAGAGAACGGATTTACAGTCCGTCGCCTTTAACCACTCGGCCACCCCTCCTAACCGAACCCGCGATTATGCTGATATTTTGACTAGCTGTCAAACGTATAACTCGGAATTTGCTAAGAATTTTGGTGCCGGATGTCGGAATCGAACTGACGACCTTCGCATTACAAGTGCGCTGCTCTACCAACTGAGCTAATCCGGCGTTTAGTGAAGTTGCGTATTATACTGATTTTTTGGTAAAAGTTCAGCTACTTTACGATAGTTAATATAGGTTTTTTTTCATTTTTTTTATTTGCATCATCTTTGCTATCGGCAGAACCAGCATTATCGTTTAGGTTGTTCTCATTTTTTTGCTGATTTTCAGCGACTGATAAATCTGCTTCAAAAAACATACCTTGACCATTTTCACGCGCAAAGATGCCCTTAATGGCGTTAACAGGCACGTATAAGTTTTGCGAAACTCCGCCAAACCTTGCAGAAAAGACAACAGCATCGTTGTCTATTTGCAAATCTTTGGTGGCGCCATAATTCAAATTCAACACAATTTCACCCCCCTTAACGTACGCCATTGGCACACGTGTCTGGCTATTTACCGTCACTAGCAAATGTGGCGTCAATCCGTTATCAACACACCATTCGTGAATAGCACGTATCATATAGGGCTTAGTGGAGGTGAATTCAGACATTAAAGTTAACTAACTAATATTATTTGCGCATTGCTTTTTCTGACGGCGTCATTGCATCCGCATATAGGGGCCTTGAAAATAAACGCTCTGCATATTTAAGTAATGGAGAGGCCTGGTTTGGCAACTCAATCCCATAGTGCCCCAAACGCCATAATAGCGGGGTGACAGCAACATCCAACATCGAGTAATCATCGCCTAATAAATAATTTTGTTTTGAAAAAATTGGCACTAATTGCGTTAAATTATCGCGAATTGTAGCGCGCGCCTTGTCTGCTTTTTGCTGGTCGTCTGATTCAATATCTTTAATGTGATCAAATAATTGTTTTTCAAAATCATGTAAAAATAATCGCGCGCGCGCACGCATCACAGGATCTGGCGGCATTAATTGTGGATGCGGGAAACGCTCATCAATATACTCATTGATAATATTTGCTTCTGATAAAACTAAATCACGCTCAACCAAAACTGGTACTTGATTGTGAGGATTGATAACTGCCAAATCCTCTGGTTTGTTTGCTAAATCTACGTCAATGACTTGAAAGTCCATGCCTTTTTCAAATAAAACAATTCGGCAGCGGTGGCTATAGGGGTCTGTCGTCCCCGAGTATAAAGTCATCATTTAGTGTATATCCCTCCAGTAAGCTTTTTTAAGTTTGTAGGTAAGTACCAACAACACTCCTAAAAATAGTAGTACAAACCAGCCCATGCGGTTGCGTTGTTGCTTAGCTGGCTCTGCCATATAGGCTAAGTAATTAGTTAGGTCGCCCACCAAGGTGTTATATTCTTCCTCAGATAGTGCGCCTGTTTTAATAAGCTTCAGCTCATGTGTTTCATGATTCATTTCTTGCTCGCCTTGCAACTCATATAAAACATGCGGCATCGCAACTTTGTCATAAACAGTATTATTCCAGCCTGTGGGGCGAGTATCATCTCGATAAAACCCACGCATATAGGTGTAAACCCAGTCTGCCCCGCGTGCGCGCACTTCAACCGACAAGTCTGGTGGTGTAGCACCGAACCATTTTTTAGCGTCTGTTTTATTGATAGCTACTTTCATGGTGTCACCAACTTTTTCACCAGCGAACAATAAGTTATCTTTAATTTGCTGTTCGGTTAAACCAATTTCCAACAGGCGGTTGTAACGCATGTAATTTGCGCTGTGGCAATTTAAGCAGTAATTCACAAAAGTACGTGCGCCACGCTGTAGTGAATGATGGTTTGAAGCATCAATTGGTGCTTTATCTAAAGGCGCTTCTTCGTTTGCAGATGCTAATGCAGGTAGTATTAAAAGGATTAATAATAGTTTTTTCATCACGCAACCCCTGTTACGCGCTCTGGTACTGGCAAGGTTTTATCTTTTTTTGTGTACCAAGGCATTAAAATAAAGAACGCAAAATATATCAGTGTAAAGACACGCGCTACTACCGTTGCACGATCCGCTCCACCCATCCAAGCGCCAAATTGGCCCCATACATTAGACGGCACTGTACCCAAATAACCTAAGATCAAAAAGCTCACTACAAACGCAGCTAACCATTTTTTGTACAAGGTACCACGATAACGAATTGATTTAACAGCCCCTTTGTCCAGCCAAGGTAATAAAGCAAATATTGCTACCGACAACCCCATGGCTGCAACACCGGGAAACTGCGAGTTTAAAACGGGTGGTACTGCGCGCAAAATTGAATAATACGGAGTGAAATACCATACTGGTGCAATATGTGCTGGCGTTTTAAGCGGGTCAGCTGGAATAAAGTTATTCGCCTCTAAGAAATAACCGCCCATTTCTGGTGCAAAAAAGATAATGCTAGAAAATACAATTAAAAATACTGATACACCGACTAAATCCTTCACCGTGTAATAGGGGTGGAAAGGAATACCATCAAGTGGAATACCTGTTTTTTTGTCTTTTTTCTCTTTAATTTCCACACCATCTGGATTGTTTGAACCGACTTCATGCAAAGCTATTAAGTGCGACATCACTAAACCTAGCAACACTAATGGCAACGCAATTACATGGAATGCAAAAAAACGATTTAATGTGGCATCAGATACTAGATAGTCACCACGCAACCATTCAGACAAATCTGGACCAATAAAAGGCACAGCTGAAAAAAGGTTCACAATCACTTGCGCGCCCCAATAAGACATTTGTCCCCACGGTAATAGGTAACCAAAAAACGCTTCACCCATTAAGACTAAGAAAATACCTACCCCAAACAACCAAATTAACTCTCTAGGGGTACGATATGAGCCATAAATAATGCCGCGGAACATATGCATGTATACCACAACAAAGAACATTGAAGCGCCTGTGGAATGCATGTATCGCACAAGCCAGCCCCACGAGACATCGCGCATAATGTATTCCACTGAACCAAACGCCAATTCAGCATCTGGCTTATAGTGCATGGTTAAAAAGATACCAGTCAAAATTTGTAACACCAACACCATTAAAGCCAATGAACCAAAAAAATACCAAAAATTGAAGTTTTTAGGTGCGTAATATTCAGTTAAATGGGTTTTAATATTACTGGTTAATGGAAAACGCTGATCGACCCAGTTCAATAGGCCACCGGCTAAAGTCTTTGTTTTTTCTGTCATGTTAGTTGCCATGATTAAACCTTCTCATTCATATCTACACCAATCAAAACAGTGTTGTCAGTTAAATACTTATAAGGCGGAATCACCAAATTGATAGGTGCTGGCGAACCTTTAAATACACGTCCGGCTAAATCAAATTTAGATCCATGACATGGGCAGAAGAAACCACCAGCCCAATTGTCACCCATGTCGCCACCCATTTGTAATTTTGCAATTGGCGAGCAACCCAAATGTGTGCAGATACCAACTATAACCGCTAAATTTGGCTTAATTGAACGGTCTACATTTTTGCAGTACGATGGTTGTTGCGATACTACATCGCACATTGGATCAGATAGTTGGTCATTATGCTTTGACAATTCAGCAGTCATCTCTTCAGTACGGTTAATAATCCATACTGGCTGACCGCGCCACTCAGCAGTAATCATCGCGCCAGGCTCAATCTTGCTAATATCAACCTCCACAGGTGCACCAGCTGCTTTTGCGCGCTCGCTTGGCAACATACTAGAGACAAAAGGCACTGCCACAGCCGCCACGCCTACTGCGCCGACGGCCGATGTTGCGATTAAAAAGTTGCGCTTTTCTTGGTTTATTTCTTCAGCACTATATTGCTTGTCATTTAGGTTTTCTGACATGTTTTCCTCAAGAACTAATTGAATTAGTTGAATATGAAATATTGCCTTTTTGAGGCGAGTATTTAATTCAGATAGTAGTAATCACTTATTGCAACAAAACTTAACGCATTTTTACAGACACCTTTTTGTGTCAATCTTAAAGCTAATTATTTAGTGTTTAAAACGCTTAACAAGTTTAGTATCCACTAAAATATTTTGCTAAACAATTACTTGTAACTCTAAAGGGCGAAATTATACAATTTTTTATATACGAATTAAAGCTTTATTTTATAAGTTACTGAAATAAAACAAGTAAATTGAATTTATACTGGATTATTGATATCAATAAATTCGTGGCTTACATTGAATTTTTCCGCAAAATGCTCTCCTAAAGCTTGCACGCCATAGCGTTCTGTTGCGTGATGTCCAGCAGAAATATAAGACACGCCAGATTCAAGTGCCTGATGTGTGGTTTGCTCAGAAATTTCACCGCTCATAAATACATCCACATTCAGCGCAATCGCTTGGTCAATATATCCTTGTGCCGCGCCCGTACACCACGCGATTTTTTGTACTTTTTTCTGCAAGTCCCCCACCACAAGTGGCGTTCTTGCTAGCTTCCGCTCAACAAGACGCACGAAGTCTGCTAATGATTGGGGTGCGCTCAGATTTGAACAAGCAATCATATTGCTTTCACCTTTAAAAATAATATCTGTCAAACCTAATTTTCGGCCAAGTTGTGCGTTATTACCTAACACTGGATGTGCATCTAGCGGTAAATGATATGCGACTAAATTCATCTGGTGCTCGAGCAAAAAAGCCAATCGACTTCGCTTTAGGCCAACAATACGCGCATCTTCATTACGCCAAAAATAACCATGATGTACCAATATCAAATCTGCCTTCGCTTTTTTTGCAGCCTCCAATAACGCCATGCTTGCCGTTACGCCACTGATTATTTTTTTAACATCAGACTTGCCTTCTACTTGCAAACCATTCGGGCAGTAATCCTTAAAGCGGTCAACTTGGAGGAGTTGTTGGGCATAATTCATTAAGTCATTGATTTTTACCATTTGGTTTGCCTAAATTAAAACGAAATTTGCTAAAAATTATATTAGAATTGTGATTATTAACGCATCAACCGTGTATATTAAGATGATGTTTAACCTTAACTTATGTTTCTTTTATCTACCATTATATTTTAACAAAAATCGTACACTATGAATGATCACCCGTTCTACAAAAAACTTTGGTTAATGTTCGCACAAGCCGTCACACTTTGCTTGGCAATTCTTTTCGTACTAAGACTATTTTTTCCACATTTACTGAGCTCCCCTTCGCAACAAGTTGTTGTAAAACAAGTAGCGTCATCCGAAAAGCTAGCACTAACTGGTTCTTACAGCGCAGCTGCAAGAAAAGCCATGCCAGCGGTCGTTAATATTTTCACCAGTAAAAAAGCATTAGTAAATCCACATCAAAAATATTTGGATGACCCAGCGTTTCGGCAATTTTTTGGTGACCAATTAGATGAAATGGACAATCCAGCACAGCCTGAAAATAGCTTAGGTTCTGGCGTAATTGTTAGCGAACAAGGTTTAATTTTAACGAATAATCATGTAGTTGCAGCAGCAGATGAAATTGAAATCGCCTTAGCCGATGGTAGAAAAATGTCTGCCAAAGTCGTCGGCACTGACCCCGATACTGATCTAGCTTTAATTAAAATAGATGCTGACAGCCTACCCGCTATTACCTTTGCCAGTTCTGACAAGCTCAATATTGGTGATGTGGTATTGGCTATTGGTAATCCGTTCGGTGTTGGACAAACTGTTACGCAAGGAATTGTAAGCGCATTAGGCCGCAACCATTTAGGCATTAATACTTTCGAGAATTTTATTCAGACCGATGCTTCTATTAATCCTGGTAATTCTGGGGGTGCGCTGATTGATGCAGAGGGTAATTTGGTAGGGGTGAATAGCGCCATTTATTCGCGCAATGGTGGTTCGATGGGCATCGGATTCGCAATTCCAGCGACTTTAGCGCGCCAAGTTATGGAGCAAATTATCACCCAAGGTAGTGTTACTCGTGGTTGGATTGGTATTGAAGCGCAAGACATTACTCCAGAGCTTGCTGAGTCTTTTAAGCTTAATCATTCACAGGGTTCACTTATTGCAGGGGTGTTGCACAATAGCCCGGCAGAAAAGGCGGGATTGAAAGCAGGCGATATTCTGCTTGAAATTGATGGTAAAAAAGTCACCGACAGCTCCGGTATGCTAGATTTAATTTCTGTGCTTAAACCCAATATGCCTGCAACTTTAAAAATTGCTCGAGCAGAAAAAAAATTGAATATTGCGGTGATAGTGGGTAAGCGCCCGAAACCTGAGCTACTAAATAGATAATCGCTGTAAATAACCTGAATTTAAATATGACGCGAATTGCAGTATTTAATCAGAAAGGTGGTGTTGGAAAAACCACCACCGTATTAAATTTAGGTGCTGCTCTAGCTATTAAAAATAGTCATCCTATTTTTATAGACTTAGATCCACAAGGTCATTTAACTAATATTTTTGCCACAAGGCTTCCTAGCAGCAACTTAAGTATTTTTGAGTACTATAAAGAAAATAAGCCCTTAGAAGAACTGCTGCAACCATGGCAATATTTAGGGCAAATCATCCCTTCACACAAAGAGCTTATTAAAGTAGATTCTAATTTTGGTAAAGGACCAAATATTTTAAATCGGCTTAAGAATGGGTTAGCCGTGTTAGAAAGCGACAGTGTAAACTCAGTTACAAGTCCAAGCTGTAATCTAAAACCACCCCACATATTGATTGATTGCTGCCCATATCTTGGCGTATTGTCACTAAATGCTATTTTCGCGGCAGATTTAATTATTGTGCCAATTGCTTCGGACTTTATGAGTTTGCAAAGTGCAAAAAAAGTTGACCATACGTTAAAAGCGCTGGAGCCTGTGTTAAAAAAACGGGTGGCTAGACGCTACTTGATGACTTGCTATGACAGACGTCGTGGCATGACGTTTGAAGTAGAGAAAAGAGCGCGTGAATTATTTGGCAAAGAGGTATGTAAAACGGTAATTTCTACCAATGTAGCGCTAGCGGAAAGCCCACAACACAAAAAAGATATCTTTCACTATAGTTCAAGTAGCACTGGTGCTGATGACTATGCGGCATTATTAGCCGAGCTCACTAAGCAAAAACTGATGGTTTGGCTTAAGTGACTAAAATCAGCTATTCGTCATTGGTGATAATATTTAACACATCCTCATAGCTGATACTGCTTTGGCGAACAGCTTACAAAACGTGTACGTCTAAAATCACACAATTTAAATACATTTGCTGCAACTTACGCTTTGCATCCTCTTCACTCTTACCAAGAATTTGCAAATTATCGACGATTGCGCCATTACGGCAACGAATCTAATATACATATTTGGTTGAAACATTAGGCTGCATAATTCATTACCTTCGCTAGCCGTACACTATTAAGTCGTACAACTATAACAAAATTATATACTTTTGATTGTATTATCTTTAGGCACCATAAAGCTGGCAGTTACAATACCGATTTCATACAAAAGCCACATCGGTATAGCCAACATGAACTGTGAAATAATATCTGGCGGGGTAAAAATCGCGCCGATGATAAAAGCGCCTACAATCACATAACCACGCCCCTCTCTGAGCGATTTAATGCTCACCCAGCCAAGGCGCACTGCAATCACCACAGCAATTGGTACTTCAAAAGCTAGGCCAAATGCAAAAAATAAGGTGATGACAAAATCTAAGTAATTGCCTATATCTGTCATTACCGCCACTCCCACTGGCGCAGTACCCACAATAAAACCAAATATTACGGGGAAAACTAAAAAGTATGCGAATGCCATGCCAGATAAAAATAGTAAGCTACTTGCCACTACCGCTGGAATCATAAATTTCTTTTCATGCGCATAAAGGCCAGGGGCAATAAATGCCCATAATTGATACAAACTATGTGGCAATGATACTAAAAAGGCTGCCATCATGGCAACTTTCATAGGCACAAAGAACGGTGTAGTCACAGCAGTAGCTATCATTTGCCCACCAGCTGGCAATTTACTTAATAGTGGCTCAGCTAGCAGCGCGTAAATCTCATTCGCAAACGGGAAAAAAGCAACGAACGCAATAAAAAAACCTACGACTATGCGTAATAAACGATTTCTTAACTCAATAAGATGTGTAATGAAATTTTCAGTTGGAGTCACGATTTTACTTAAGGTTTACTAATTTTCGAGATTGATTTTCTTGTAATTTTGGAAGCTGTTTTTTTCGGTTTATGCTTTGCAGTATTTTCGCTTTCGTTAGCACTCAATATCGCTGGTATTGGTTCTGCAGACTTTTCAACAATTTTCTCACTTGCTTGAGTAGTTGTAATGACTTCGTCAATCTGACCTAAAATACTTGTTTCCACTTTTCTAGCCTTTTCTTGGATCTCTTGCTGTAGTTGCTGAAGCTCTTGAAAGCGTACCTCCCGGTTGACCTCATCTTTTACCTGTACAACGTATCTTTGCAAACGGCCTGTGAGTGCACCCAGTGTCCTTGCAACTTTTGGCAGGCGCTCTGGCCCGATGACCAATAGAGCCACAACAGCAATCACAAAAATTTCAGAGAAAGCGACATCAAACATCTAATTACCTTATAAACGCTGCGATAAGCGCTGATTTTATACCGACTTGTGAATTACATTTATTGACTATTTATTAGCTACTTTTGTGGTTGTTTTAGCTTTTGCTGTGGCTGGTTTTTTCGCAATAGGTTTTGTGGCTGTAGTTTTTACAACTGGCTTTGTAGCAGTTTTTTTGGCTGTTACTTTAATAACCGCTTTTGCTGGCGCTTTAACTTTTACTGCAGTTTTTGCTGGGGTCATGGCTTTAGGTTTTGTGGCTGGCACTTTAATCACTTCTGATTTTATTAGCGCTTGTGGTATATCTGCTTTTGCTTCTGCTGGAGCAGTTTCGTTAGTTTCTTTAGCATCGTTCATTGCATTTTTGAACTCTTTAAATGCGCCGCCTACATCACCACCCATATTTCGCAGTTTTTTTGTACCAAATATTAATACCACTACTAGCAACACAATTAACCAATGCCAAATGCTAAATGATCCCATTTTAAACTCCCTAAATAGTAATGAAATAAATGCTGAATATCGTTTAAGTCTTAACTAGTGTATCACTGCCACCAAACACATGTACGTGAATGTGAAAGACTTCTTGCCCACCTTCCTTGCCAGTATTAATCATGGTTCTAAAGCCAGCTAAGCCCTGCTCTTTTGCCAGCTTAGGTGCTAATAACAACATCTTACCTAGCAATGATTGTTGTTGCACATCACAACTGGCTAAGCTTTCTATGTGTAATTTTGGCACTATCAAAAAGTGGACTTTTGCGATGGGATGAATGTCATTAAAGACGATGACATCGCCATCTTCAAAAATTTTTGTTGAGGGGATTTTGCCTTGAACAATTTTGCAAAAAATACAGGTTTCATTCATAAGCTATTTTATGCCTTTACTTTATTTATGGCGCGCAATTTTTTCATCAATACCAGACAAACCTTCACGTCTAGCAAGTTCATTTAAGACTTCTTGCGGCTTAATGTCTGCTTTTGCCAGCATCACTAACGTGTGAAACCACAAATCTGCTGTTTCGTAAATAATCTGTGCTTTATCCCCATCTTTAGCAGCGATAATCGTTTCTGTCGCTTCTTCGCCAACTTTTTTTAAAATAGCGTCCATGCCATTTGCATAAAGCTTAGCCACGTATGACGTTTGCGGGTCAGCACCTTTGCGATCCTCTAACAACTCGCTCAATCTATTTAAAATATCATTCATGATTAACGTCTTTGTGGTAAATATCTTCAGGATTTTTAACCACTGCCTGGTCAGTATTCCATTGGTTTGATTCTAGTTTTTTAAAAAAGCAATTGTGTCGCCCGGTGTGGCAGGCAATTCCGCCAACTTGCTTAACTTTAATTAGTACTACGTCTTCATCACAGTCTAGCCGAATTTCATGCACAAGTTGCACATGACCTGATTCCTCACCCTTGCGCCATAATTTATTGCGCGAACGTGACCAATATACTGCTTGCTTGGTTTCACTGGTTAATTGTAGCGCCTCACGGTTCATCCATGCAAACATCAGCACCTGTCCTGTATCGAACTGCTGCGCTATAACGGGTACTAAGCCGTTGGCATCCCAGTTAATTTCATCAAGCCAGTTCAATGAATGCGCTTCCTTCTTAAAAATGTGTCTGTAAAAAAGGGTTAAGTTTTTATGATAGATGGTAACTAGGTTAAGTTTTTAAGCTGGGCCTACAAGCGCACTTCAATTCCGTGTTTGCGCATATATTCTTTAGCTTCTTTAATTGTGAATTCGCCGTAGTGAAAAATGCTAGCAGCTAGTACGGCATCTGCCCCACCATCTTTTACGCCGTCGACTAAATGCTGTAAATTACCCACGCCGCCAGAGGCAATAATCGGCACTTCAACCGCGTCTGAAATCGCTTTGTTCAAAGGCAGGTTAAAACCAATTTTTGTACCATCTCGGTCCATGCTGGTAACTAGCAACTCTCCAGCGCCTAAGTCCACCATTTTACGCGCCCAAGCAACTGCGTCTAACCCTGTCGCTTTGCGGCCGCCATGAGTAAACACTTCCCACTGAAATGGTTGGTTATCTACTTTTTTGGCATCAATCGCTACCACTATACATTGTGAACCAAAACGGCTTGCGGCATCTGCCACTATTTGCGGGTTTAACACTGCGGTAGTGTTAATGCTCACTTTATCTGCGCCAGCATTAAGTAATCGTCGCACATCCTCCACCTCGCGCACGCCACCACCTACTGTAAGCGGAATAAATACTTGTGATGCGACTTGCTCAATAATATTTAGAATCAAACCACGATTATCTGAACTAGCAGTAATATCTAAAAAGGTAAGCTCATCTGCACCTTGGTCATCGTAACGTTTCGCAATTTCTATTGGGTCGCCAGCATCGCGTAGCTCCAAAAAATTAATCCCTTTCACCACGCGTCCGTTGGTCACATCCAAGCAGGGAATAATGCGCTTAGCGAGCACTTATTTATTCCGTCCATTACTCAGTTCATCCGCCAATTTTTGCGCAGCAGTAAAGTCCAGAGTACCTTCATAAATCGCACGGCCAGTAATCGTACCGATAATACCTTCGTCAGCCACTGCGCAAAGCTTGCGTACATCGTCCAAATTGGTCACACCTCCAGATGCAATGACATGAATTGTCAAAGCTTGCGCGAGGGCAACTGTCGCTTCAATATTCACACCCGTCAACATGCCATCGCGTCCAATATCAGTATATACAATAGAGCTTACACCGTAGTCTTCAAACTTTTTCGCTAAATCAATCACGTCGTGACCCGTTAATTTAGACCAGCCATCTACCGCCACTTTGCCATCTTTTGCGTCTAAACCAACTATAATTTGACCTGGAAAAGCATCGCATGCTTCATGCAGAAAACCTGGGTTTTTCACTGCGGCTGTGCCGATAATTACATAATCAATACCATCATCTAAGTAGCGTTCTATGGTATCTAAATCGCGAATACCACCGCCCAATTGGATTGGAATCTCGCCTTTAACTGCACTAACAATTGCTTTAATTGCAGCTTCATTTACTGGTTTACCAGCAAACGCACCATTTAAATCGACCAAATGCAAACGCTTACCACCGCAATCTACCCAATGGCGAGCCATGGCACCTGGGTCTTCTGAGAACACGGTAGACTCTTCCATAAGGCCTTGCTTTAAACGAACGCAGTGGCCGTCTTTTAAATCAATTGCAGGAATAATTAACATAAGTAATAAAGATAAAAGTTAAATGAAAAGTTGTAGAAATGGTTTATTAAAAATGTGTCTGTGAAAAAGCGTTAAGTCTATTCGTATTTATAAATATAGTATTTAATTTTACGGCTTCCATGCTACAAAGTTGCTTAGCAACTGTAAACCTGCATGCGCGCTTTTTTCAGGGTGAAACTGTACAGCAAATAAATTATTCTGCGCAATTGCACTAGTAAAGCGCTTTGGGTATTCGCTATAACCAGCAATCACTTTAGGTTCAGAGGGCTTTACATAATAGCTATGCACATAGTAAAAACGCTCCCCATTACTAATTTTTTGCCAAAGCGCGTGTGGTTGCGTGTCATTTTCAGTAGATTGGTACACCTCGTTCCAACCCATGTGTGGCACTTTTAATTTTTCATTTTGCTGCGTCGCGGCGTTGTAAACATGCATATCACTTTGTGCAAACTTTTTCACATTACCTGCAAATAACGCTAAACCTGCAACATTGCCTTCTTCTGAATGCTCAAACAGCATTTGTAAACCGATGCAAATACCTAAAAAAGGTTTGTTTTTTGCGGCGAATATCACAGCCTCACGCAATCCACGCGCGTCTATTTCGCGAATACAATCTGGCATGGCACCTTGGCCTGGAAACACCACACGCTCAGCTTGCATTATTTCTTTAGGATTGCTGGTCACTAGCACGATTTTATTGGGCGCGACATGCTCTAGTGCTTTAGACACTGAGCGCAAGTTACCCATGCCATAATCTACTACCGCAATATCAATCTTCATATGAACATCTAGATAAATCAACCAGCGAAACCTTCAAAAATTTCTGAATTTACAGACTACCTTTAGTTGAAGGCATAATGCCTGCCATACGCGCGTCGAATTCCACCGCCATACGCAATGCGCGTCCAAACGCTTTAAAAATAGTTTCCGCTTGGTGATGCGAATTGTGACCTTTTAAATTATCTATATGCAAAGTGACGTTTGCGTGATTTACAAAGCCTTGAAAAAACTCGTGAAATAAATCTACATCAAATTCACCAATGGCTGAACGTGTAAATTGACAAGCAAACTCCAAGCCTGGTCTGCCAGAAATATCTAGTACTACGCGAGATAGTGCCTCGTCTAACGGCACATAAGCGTGCCCATAACGACGAATACCTTTTTTATCACCAATGGCTTTTGCGAATGCCTGTCCAAGCGTAATACCAATATCTTCTACCGTGTGGTGTGCATCAATATGCAAATCACCTTTTGCGTTAACGGTAATGTCCATCATGCCGTGCCGCGCAATTTGATCAAGCATATGGTCTAAAAAACCTAAACCAGTGTTGAAGGATGATACGCCCGTGCCATCTAAATTGATAGCCACAGAAATTTGTGTTTCTAGCGTATTTCTAACGACTTCAGCGGAGCGCATATTGAATCACTTGAATAAAAAACTTGAATAAAAAATACTACTTAATTATATAACTTGTTCATGCTTAAATTATCGTACATTTTAACCTATTAGTATCCAAAAACTATAGCAAACAGTATTCAGTAAACTAAAATAGATAAAGCCTAGTAAAGAGTTCTATGAATCCGTACTAGGCTTTAATTTTAGATTTTTTATTTAGAGTTAAATATTAAATCAATCTGATTCAATAACACCCAAATAAATACTAAAAAAAACTAATTATTCTGCAGCAGCAGGAGCTACTTCAGCTTCAGCAGCAGCGGCTTCAACTTCAGCAGCAGCATCGCCAACCGCAGCAGCAGCTTCTTCAACTACCGGTGCAGCAGCTTCTGTAGTAGATTCAACAGCAGCGTCTGTAACTTCAACCACTTTCTCTTTGTTTCCTGCAAATAAGCTTAGCAAAACAACCAATACTACAGCAGCAATTACCCAAGGTAAGTATTTTTTAGCTCCACCTGCGCTTGCTGGACCGCCATGTGCAATTGCGCTAATTTCAGCAGCAGCGGCAGCTGGGTCAGTAGCGCCGTAAATAGCGGCACCAGCTACAATGATTGTAGCGCCAGCATCTTTAACTTGTTGCGTAGTAGTAGCTTTAACACCACCAGCCACTGAGATTTCAACGCCTAAATTTAATGCAGCAATCATAGCCAAGTCAGTGAATGGTGTGTGGCCAGCAGCTTGTTGATCAAGACCAGTGTGAACACCAATAATGTGAGCACCAGCAGCAGCAACAGCTTTAGCA
>JBDNJL010000110.1:0-26484 GCA_041687795.1 Methylotenera sp.
TGCTAAAGCTGTTGCTGCTGCTGGTGCTCACATTATTGGTGTTCACACTGGTCTTGATCAACAAGCTGCTGGCCACACACCATTCACTGACTTGGCTATGATTGCTGCATTAAATTTAGGCGTTGAAATCTCAGTGGCTGGCGGCGTTAAAGCTGCAACAGCTGCTCAAGTACGTGATGCTGGCGCTACTATTATTGTTGCTGGTGCTGCTATCTACGGCGCCGCTGATCCAGCTGCTTCTGCTGCTGAAATCACTGCAATCGCTCACGCTTAATATAGTTTTATTTCAATAAGTTATTATTGAGATAGCGATTATTTAAGTTTTAAAAAAATCCTGACTCAGCAATGCGTCGGGATTTTTTTTTGCAGAAAATTTAATTTAAAAAAGGAAACATTATGAGCAATCAAAAATTAATTTTAGATAGACTAACCACTATTTTGTCTGAAACCGACAATAGCAATTCCGCTAAATTGTTAGATTTAGTACAAGGCGCAGGCCGCATATTTATTGGTGGTGCAGGACGTTCATTATTAGTGTCACGTTTCTTTGCAATGCGCTTAGTCCATGCTGGCTATAACGTGAGCATGATTGGTGAAGTAGTGACGCCAGCAATTAAAGCGGGTGATTTGTTGTTATTAGTATCAGGCTCTGGAGGTACAGAAACATTACTACCATTCGTTAAAAAAGCAAAATCTGTGGGCGCTAAATTAACAGTGGTTTCAATGAAAAAATCATCACCAATGGCTGACGCTGCTGATTTAACCATTCAAATTGGTAACGATAATAGCTTTCCACTTACTAAAGGTATGCCAATGGGTGCGCAATTTGAACTTTCAACTTTACTATTTTTAGAGGCGGTAATTGCAGATTTGATTTTTGCCAAAGATTTAACGGAAGATGGCATGCGTGCAATTCACGCAAACCTTGAGTAATAATTAGTTTTTATAACAATAAAAAAGCCCGAAATAACTCGGGCTTTTTTTATGTAAAAAATGTGTCTAGAAAAAACCGTTAAGTTTTTTTTGACAGCATACAAGTTATTTTTCCAGAAAATTTTTTAGCTCTGAGTATGTAATTTTCTTTTGATGCAATGCAGTGGCAACCAATGCACCGTTGATGCCTAATTGTTGTAAATTATTACAATCTTCAATATTTCTAACGCCACCCGCTGCATAAAGTCTGCTGGGCGATTTTCTAGCTAAGTTCAATTGCATTATGCTATTAAGTGTATCCAAATCAACACCTTGTTCGCTTCCCACATTTTTTAAACTCATACAAATAGTGTCATCTGGCCAATATTTCGAACTGCTATACAATTCATTTGCACCTAAGAATTGGTCATCTTTAAAATCTAGTGACAATATATGTCGACTGTTACAAGCGTAGCTAACAGCTTTATAGCTTATGAGGTTATCCGTATTTTCCGAGCCAATCACTGGGCGAATATTCTTTTGATAATGTAGCGCACGGTGGTTCATTTGGCGTATACCGCAATCTAACCAAAAGGTGACTTCTGGAAAACTTTCTGTAAGTGCGATCAATGAGTCAAATTGATTATCCGACTCCTGAATTGCATCAATATCGGCAATATATAGAGTTTTAAATGGGTATAATTCTAATAGTGCATGAATGATATCATTAGGCTTACTGCCGATGCACAGTAAAGATTGAATGGGTTGATAATGTTGGCGTTTACCGTAACGCGCATGTACTACTTGCCCAGCCATTAAATCAATTACAGGAATAATTTCCATCATAAGTATTAGATTAAACTTTTAGAGTAAAACTTGAAAATATTTTTGTTGGAATATATCACAGCTGGTGGATTTAATAAGCACGCGCTACCAAAGAATTTGCTGCAAGAAGCTTTGCTGATGCGCGACGCCTTGTTGCGTGATTTCGGTACATTGAGTGATGTTGAAGTTTTCACCACGTATGATGTAAGATTGAGTAAGCCAAATATCGGACAAGCGCTAAGTATTACAAGTAATGAAGACGCATTTAGCGTTTGGCGTTCATTGCTAGCTGACTGTGATTTAGCTTTAGTTGTAGCACCAGAAACTGACTATATTTTGACAGAATTAACACAAATGCTAATAGATAATTCTATACCAAATTTAGGGTGCAAGTTACCTGCTGTTGTAATTGCGAGTAATAAGTTCGATACATACAACATGCTTAAAGATGCAGGAATTCTAACCATAGAAACTTTTATGGCAAATGTTATTGATGCAAGTTTTTTTGAGCACACGCAAGATGGTTTTATTACCAAGCCAGCAGTTGGGGCAGGGTGTGAAAAAACGTTTTACTTTCAAAACTTGTTAGAATTTAAAGACTGGCTTGCAGACAGTATTGAGCAACCCAATAAGATAAAAAATATGGTTGTCCAGCGATATATCATGGGCCAACCAGCTAGTATTTCTGCATTATTTAAAGATGGGAAAGCTTGGTTGTTAAGCAGCAATACTCAAAAGGTATCGATGCAAGTATCAAAAACAAAAGAGGTGAATCTAAAATATTCAGGCAGTGTGGTGAATGGTTTGCCAGAATTTACAGAGCAGTTTACGGAGTTGGCTAATAAAATTGCAAACGCCCTACCAGACTTAAATGGCTTCGCGGGTATTGATGTAATTATTAGCAATAAAGAGATTTATGTAGTTGAAATTAATCCTAGAATTACTACTTCTTACATTGTTTTGGGTAGGTCTTTAAGCATAAATCCAGCAGCACTCATATTAAAATTAGCCACCAATGAAAATTTCGAACTACCTGAAAGTATGACAAATCATTCTGTGACTGTAGATCTACATGAATAAACATATTATTGGCTGGGACATAGGCGGGGCTCATTTAAAAGCAGTTATGCTAAGCACTTCTGGTGAGGTGCTACACGTTTTACAAGTGCCTTGTGCATTATGGCGAGGTTTAGATGAGTTTTATGCTGCGATTAAAGTTGTAATGTCTAGTTTTAAATCTAATCTAACTACGCAAAATGATTTTTTTCACGCAATTACCATGACAGGTGAATTAGTTGATTTTTTTGAAAACCGTGAGCAAGGTGTGCTGGAAATTAGCCGCGTGATGGATGAGAAATTAATAGGTATAAAACAATTTTATTTTGCTAATATCAATCAAAAAAGCCAACAGAAAAAATATTTTATCAGCTTCGACCAAGTGGCGAAGAGCTGGCGCAAGGTTGCTTCTGCCAATTGGTTGGCTAGCGCAGAGCTAATTGCGCAGCAAGTAATGAATGGGCTGTTAATCGACATTGGTAGTACCACTTCAGATTTTATTTTAATTCAAAATAATCGAGTTGCTTGTTTAGGTTGTACTGATGCAGAGCGCATGCAATCACAAGAGTTAGTCTATACGGGTGTTGTAAGAACACCTTTGATGGCGATTACGCAACAAGTAAAATTTGGCAACAAGAAAACTGCGATCGCCGCTGAGTATTTTGCAACAGCTGCGGATGTTTATCGCTTAACTGGTGATTTGCAAAGCTTAGATGATGTGACAGAAACTGCAGATGGTAAGGATAAAAGTGCGCTTGCAACAGCGCAACGTTTAGCTCGCATGATAGGGCTTGATGAGGGTGATGCGCTGTACAGTGAATGGGTAAGTTTGGCGCATGAGTTTAAAGCATTACAACTTGCACATTTAAAAGGTGTAGTGCAAGTACATATTGCTCGAGCTAATACTGGCCAAAAGTTGCAGTTGATAGGAGCGGGTGTAGGGCGTTTTTTAGCAAAAGAAATAGCGGAGTCATTGGATTTGCATTATTCAGAAGCAGCATTAAATACAACAAATACTAGTGCACAACATTTCACTAATGTTTGTTTTCCAGCATATGCGGTCGCAAGTCTAGCTTTTCAACAAGGTTTAGCAAGCGCTTAATGTAGTTATATTAATGAAAAATACACCAGCATTACTCAAACACGCTTTATCTTATAGCGCAAATAGCACTGAGATATACGCGCGTTTGCGTCATAAGCCTTGGGCGATGTTGTTAGATAGTGGACAGCCACATGGACAATATGGACGTTACGATATTATTGTTGCAGAGCCTTTTATTACCTTAAGTACATTTGCTAATTTGGCGAACGGAGATGAACGTGTTACTTATACTGAGATTGTAAAAAACGGTAAATTAACAGTGCATTACGAGGATTCTTTTGAGTTATTAAACCGTGAACTTGCGTCATACAATATTGAACAAAGTGATACGAAAAAAATTATACCTTTTGCAGGAGGCGCAATTGGTTATTTTGGCTATGATTTAGCAAGGACGTTAGAAAAGTTACCAAATACAGCCAAGCCTAATCATTCATTACCACACATGATGGTAGGTATTTATGACTGGGCGGTGGTGATTGACCATCTTGAAAATACTGCGTGTTTGGTATCTTATGGGCTACATAAATCTACGCGTGAACAGTGGTCTAATTTATCTGCCTTGTTTGATGACGAGCTATCAAACTACTCTGAAAAATGTGTTGGTAAATTTGCGTTAAGTTCTGCAATTACGAGCAATATGACCTACGCAGAATATGCGCTAGCGTTTAATAAAGTTAAAAATTACATTACTGAGGGTGATTGTTACCAAGTAAATTTAGCGCAGCGTTTCTCAGCTAATGCTTTAGGCGATAGTTTTGCTGCCTATTTAAAGCTTAAAGAAATCAGCCCAGCGCCGTTTATGGCGTTTATGGATTTCGGTCACTTACAAGTGCTTTCAGGTTCGCCAGAGCGATTTTTACAAGTCACGCAGCAGCATGTAGAAACACGTCCGATAAAAGGTACGCGGCCTCGTGCAAGCGACCCAGTTCTTGATACACAACATGCACAAGACTTGCAAAATAGCCCCAAAGACCGCGCAGAAAATTTAATGATTGTGGATTTGCTGCGCAACGATATTGGTAAAAACTGCGAAATTGGCTCAGTCAAAGCAGATAAATTATTTCAACTACAAAGTTTTGCCAATGTTCATCATTTGGTAAGTATTGTCACAGGTAAACTATTAGTCGCAAAAACCGCTATAGATTTATTGCGCGGTTGCTTCCCAGGGGGGTCTATTACTGGCGCGCCAAAGTTACGCGCAATGCAGATTATAGAAGTGCTAGAGCCGCATCGTCGTGGCGTGTATTGTGGTGCGATTGGCTATATAGGGTTTGACGGCAATATGGATACGAACATTGCAATTCGCACAGCAGTCTATGTGCAAAAGCCTTTGAATAGTTCTGCTGAAGAGCAATCTGGCGAAATAATTTTTTACGCTGGTGGCGGGTTAATAGCTGACTCAGCATTAGAAAAAGAGTATGCTGAAACGCTAGATAAAGCATCTAGTATGTTAAAAGCAATGCAATATTTTCAGCGGTCAGACTAAGTGTTTTATACTCAATAACGATAAGTTAAACATAAAAAATCTCAATATTAGTACTCAGAAAAGCCTTGCAATTAATACAGCAAAAACAGTAAAAATATTGCCTATGACTCAAGGTATGTGGATAGAAAAATTAGGAGGTAGTCTACTAGGCTCGCTAGAGTTACAGCATTGGTTGGATGTTATTACAGCGCTGGGCGATGGCAAAGTAATCGTTGTGCCGGGTGGTGGCGTGTTTTCTGATGCAGTGCGTAGCGCACAGCAATTAAGCGGTATTGATGATGCCTCGGCGCACAAGCTTGCTGTAAGAGCCATGGATCAATTTGGCTTATTGCTTGCTGCCATGAACTCAAATTTAACCACAGCGAGTAGTGAGTTGGAGCTGGCAGAGCGAAGTTGGCAGCATCGTGCGATTGTGTGGTTGCCAAGTAAAATGGTGCTCGCAGACGAATCGATAGCGCAGACATGGAAAGTAACATCTGATAGTTTAAGTGCTTGGCTGGCAAATAAATTAGGCGCTGAGCAACTGGTATTAGTAAAGTCAGCGTCGCTTACTGATTATCAATCGTCTGTTACTTTTGAAAAATTAGCTAACGACAATATTGTAGATGCCTCATTTGCACAATTTGCAGAAGCTAAATCTTATGCTATAAGAATATTTAATAAAGCCGATTTCAATAGTTTTAAGGAAGCGTTAAAACAAAAATCGATGCATGAAAAAGGTTTACTTTTAGGGGCGTAAAGTGATGACTACATATTCAGATCAAGAAATAGAAGCAAAGCTAAAAGAATTATTGCCACATTGGTATTTAGAAAGCGGGTGGATACGCCGCAAGTACAAAACGAGTGGCTGGAAAGCTACGCTTATGGTGGTAAATACCGTCGGTCACTTGGCAGAAGCAGCTTGGCATCATCCAGACTTAACGGTTTCTTACGCATTCGTGATTGTAAAACTATGCACGCATGATGCTAAGGGCATTACCGATAAAGATTTAGAGCTAGCAGCTAAAATCGAAGAGGTGATAAATTGGCAGCCAGCTAAAGAAGTAAGCGCAGATGGTTCAAAAAGTGCGCTTGAAGGTACGCCAAATAATGACGTAAGATTTAAGTACATTAAATACGATTAATACTCTATTTATGCCACAAGATTTGTTGTTGTGCGCTTAAAAATGACCATGCTACTATTCGACTTTTCTTTTGGCCTTGTGCCATTTCAATTGTTTTAACTTGTAATACGTTTGCTTTTTTGAGTGCGCGATACACTGCTGGCAATGTTGCGGCTTTAGAAACTAAAGTAGTAAACCAATAGCATTGATTTTTAAATAATGTACTTTCACTAATCATGCAATTAATAAATGCTTCTTCGCCACCAGAGCAATAGAGCTCAGTAGCTTGGCCTCCAAAATTAAGTGCTGTTAGCTTGCCATTTGATTTATTAACTATTGTTAGTTTCGCAGTATTTTTAGTTTGGCTAATGCCTAGGTTTTGCCACTTCCTTTGCGTGCCTGCCAGTAAATCATCAAACGATGCGTGAAAAGGTGGGTTGCACATGGTCACATCAAAATAATTATTTGCCAAAATAATATTTTTGAAGATATTTTTTGGTGTTATTTGTAAACGTAGCGTGATTGCTTCCGTTAGACCAATATTATTATCCAATATATGTTGCGCGTTATTAATGGCAGTAATATCAATGTCTGTACCAACAAAATGCCAGCCATATTCACGAAAGCCGATGAGCGGATAAATAGCGTTAGCACCTACCCCGATATCAAGTACACGTATTTTTTTACTTAAAGTGCTTGTGCTTTTTCCCAATAAATCTGCGATGTAGTGAATATAATCAGCGCGGCTCGGAATAGGCGGGCAAAGGTAACCTTTAGGAATATCCCAGTTTGAAATGCCATAAAATTTTGCAAGTAAGGTACGATTTAGTATTTTTACGGCTTCTGCATTGGCAAAATCAATAGACTTATCATTAAATTCGTTCAGCTTAACGAAGCTTGATAATGATGGATTAACTTCAATTAGTTGGTCAAAGTCGTATCGACCTTGATGTTTATTACGAGCATGAAGTTGGGCTATTTTTAAATCTGGCGGTTTAGACATTCAACATTTTTCTAATGGCTTTACTTAACTGCTAATTTATCTAAGCTAAGCTTATCAAACTTGCCAAAGTGCAACATAATAGTTGGCAATATCAACAAGTTAAGTATTGTTGAGGTAATTAAACCGCCAACAATAATTGTTGCCATTGGACCTTCAATTTCTCTCCCAGGTTGGCCGCTTCCAACAGCAAGTGGCAGTAAACCTAAGGCAGTCACTAGCGCTGTCATTAGTATGGAAGGTAGACGCTCAGACGCCCCGCGGATACAAGTTTCTAAGCCCCATACGCAATTTTCAGAATCGATTAAGTGTTGGTAGTGTGAAATCATCATAATAGAGTTGCGTAGCGTAATACCAAATAGAGTGACGAACCCAACTAACGATCCTAATGACAACCAACCGCCAGTAAATAACGCGGCAAACACACCGCCAATAAGTGCAAAAGGTAAGTTTACAAAGGTGAGTAATAGATTGCGTAGTCTGCCGAATGCTATATATAGCATTAAAAATATTGCCACGCCAGCTAATAAAGAATGCAAAATCAATGCTTCTCGCGACTTTGCGTTGGCTTCAGCTGAGCCAGTAAATTCTAAATAACCACCTTGAGATAAGGTAACATTACTTTTAATTTTATCTTTCAATTCGGCAGTAAAGTTGTCAATATCTCGGTCCACAACATTTGCAGTCACGGTTTGAATACGTTTAGCACCCGCATGTAATATTTTTGAGCGGCCATTTTCTTGCATAATATTGGCAACATCTTCTAAGCGCAGTAACTTACCTTCAGAGTTAAATAGTGGTAAATTTCTTGCTTCATGTACATCGTCACGCGCTTTATCATCAAGCACTACCGCAACCCCGATCACACGACTGCCTTCATATACTTGCGCTACTGGCAAGCTTTGGTAAGCTATGCGAATATTGTCTAGCACATCTGTTAGTTGCAAGCCCCATAGTGCTAACTTTTCTGGGCGCAGTCTAATTACTAATTGCGGCGTGCCAGGAGGTGATTGTACCAATACATCTGAAGCACCTTTGATGTTATTAATTGTGCTTGCAATGGCTTGTGCGTCACGGTCTAGTGCGTCTAAATCGTTGCCGTAGATATTGATGACCGTCGAAGCCGCGTAACCTGAAATAGTCTCTTCGATGCGCTCGGTTAAAAATGTATTAATCGCAAAATTTACCCCTACAAAACCAGATTCTGCTTTGCCGTCGCCATCGTCATCAACTTTTTCGCCACCTAACTCTTCTCGAATATTATTTAAAATACGCCGCTGTTCCTCACCCGAAATTGCGCCAATTTCAATTTCAAATTCACTGTAATGCGTACCAAAAGTATCTGCACCATTTGGTGCGCGCCCAACCCACTGTGTAACAGATTTTACACCTTTAATATTACCGATGACCTCTGCTACTTTTTTACCTATTTTGAGCGACTGTTGCTCAGAAGTGCCAGGAACAGCAGTCATGTGCATAATGTAATGACCCTCATGCAGGGCAGGAATAAATTGGCTCTTAAATAGCGGTAAAATACCCAAGCCCAAAGCAATTAGAATAAAACTGACACTAATTACTATTTTGTATTGTTTTTCAATGCGGCGTAACAAGCTTACATACCATTTTTTAATTATGCGTACCATGGGTGGATCTGCTGACTCTAACTTGGCATTACCCAAAAGTAGGTAGCAAAGTGCTGGTGTAAGTGTGAGTGCAACGACTAAGGACGCCAAAATTGCCGAAATATAAGCAATGCCAAGAGGCGCAAATAACTTGCCTGCCACCCCGCCTAAAGTAAGTAATGGCATAAAAACTAACGCGACAATAATGGTTGCATACACCACTGAGCTGCGTACTTCCATAGAGGCGTTGTACACCACTAAATGCGTTGCTAACGGCGATGCAAGCTGTCGGTTTTCACGCAAGCGCCTAAAGATGTTTTCGGTATCTATAATCGCATCATCTACTACTTCACCAAGCGCAATGGCTAAACCGCCAAGTACCATAATGTTTAGACCAATATTAAAGTAGCTCATCACAACAATGGCAGTGAGCAAGGATAGTGGAATCGTTGTGGCTGAAATAAAAGCTGTACGCGCGTTAAATAAAAACAAAAACAGTATGGTAACTACTAAGATTGAGCCAACAAGAATGTCGGTGCGCACGCCTTCAATGGCGACTTCAATAAAATTAGCAGGCCTAAATAAACCTTCATGTAATACTACGCTATTGGCACTAAGCGAGGGTTTTATTTCATGTAAGGCCTCTTCAATAGCAAGAGTTACACCATGCGTGTTGGCGCCCAGTTGACCTTGCACGGATAAATATACGCCAGTTTCCTGGTTGATTGCTGCCGCACTAATTGAGGGCGCAGCACCAACGATTACTTTGCCAATGTCACCTAAGCGTATGCTTTGTCCATTTTTATGAAGCAAAGTGGCGAGTGCTAGCTTTTCTGGTGAGGTAGATTGACCCTCGGTATTAATCACAATGCGTTGATTTTTATTTTCAATAAAACCATTGCCGCGTACACCCGTGGCTTTTGATACTGCATCTTCAATTTGTTTCAGCGATATGCCGTAACGTATCATTTTTTCAGGGTCAACTTGAACCTGAAACTGCCGTACTTTTCCACCAAACACATTTACATCTGCCACGCCCGGCACGGCAAGTAAATGGGGCACTATCGTCCAGTCGACCAAGGTGCGTAATTGCGTTAAGTTTAGAGTCTTTGAAGTGAGGCCTACGCCGAGAACAGTGCTGGCGGATGAAGTTAGCGGTGTGATATTAGGCGTAATGCCTTGCGGCAATTGTTTATTTAAAGTGGTTAATCGCTCTGCAATCACTTGTCGGTTGCGATAAATATCAGTGCTTTCATCAAAAATAATGGTGATGATAGACAAGCCTGGGATGGATTGCGAACGCATGTTTTTAATACCAACTGTACCTGCAATGCGGGTTTCAATCGGCTGGCTCACTAAGCTTTCTACAAGCTCAGCTGATAAGCCTGGTGATTCTGTCTGAATGACCAGTTGAGTGGGAGAGAACTCGGGAAAAACATCTAAATTGCTGTTCGTTAAGCTATATAAACCATATAGCACAACTAGGCTAGCTAACCCGATGATTACGCCGCTAAAGCGTATAGAAAAGCGTACCAACGAAGACATCATAAAGTTCGCACGCCTTTTTCTATTAGAGAAAGTATATGCTTAATCATCATTCTCATTAGTAATTTGATATTTAAATTCTTCAGAGAGTAATAATTGTGCACCACTAGTCACTACCAAGTCGTTTGGTTTAAGTTTGCCAACATAAAACCAACCATTGTCAGTTTCAATGTCTGTATTAATCGGTAAGCGACTAAATTTGTCAGCACTAAACTTTTGATAAACCCAAGGTTTTCCACCATACCAAACTACTGCGCTATTTGGCACAATTACACCTTGTAAATTGCCATTTTTTTTCTGTTGAGTATCTAGCGTAGTCACTTGCATGCCAGCACGTAAATCTGGGGCTTTTGCTGCATAGAAATATGTTTTGCCTTTTAACGTGTTGTTACTAAGTGGGGCACGTGAAACATACCTTGCGTTGTAAGTGGTCGCGTTTCCAGCGACTGGAGAAATGCTAATAGTGCCACCCACTTTGGGTTCAGGCGCATCAAATGGTAAAGTAATTTGTACCAATACTTCTTTGTATTCAATTAAGTTTTGCAGTGTTGAGCTATGTTGGCTTACTGCTTCTTTTGTCAGTATATCGCCCCAATATTGACGCATGCTGTTGGCGATATTTTTTGCATTATTGCTTGCTGCGCTAATTTTAGCTTCATCTACATTAAGGTTGGCACGCGCCATTGCAACAGCCTTATCGGATACGTTTTTATTATCTTGATTAAGCGTGTTTAAGCGGGCGTATTCACTTTTGCTATTACTAAGTGTTGCGTTTATAACGTTCGCTTCTGCTATTGCGGCTAGGTAGCGAGTGCGCAACTCTAACAACTGGTCTATCGCCATCACGCTGCCATAATTACGGTTGCCATCTAAATGATTTGGGCTAGCCTTAATCGGTGTAGTTTTAATTTCACTTTGGGCTTGTGCTTGTGCGTTTAAGGTAATAACGATGCGTTCTTGTTCCATACTTAAACGATTTGGCGTTTCAATTTCTTTTTCTGAAGTTTGCGTTATAGCTTCGTATTCATCTTTACCATAAAACACCAGCACCCAAAATAAAAAAATGATTAAAAAAGCTTGCAAACCAATAATAATGGCGAATTTACGGCTCATTGTTGTTTTATCTCTATGAATAATTTTAAAAACTTAACGGTTTTTTATAAGCACATTTTAATCAAGCGGACGCTGCACGGTATTTTCAAGCTGGCTAGCGGCTAAATTTAACTCATGGTTTGCTAACGCTACATTTTTATCTGCGACAACACTTTCAATTTTATTAAACCCGAGTTCTACCCGGTCAATATCACCCAAGTTGAATCTAGCTTGCATACTTGCTGCGATACGTTCTTGTGCATCTCGTGAAGCTTTTTGGCGCTCAAAAATTTGTAGCGCTTTATTAAACTGTGCAGTGGCTAAATTCGCCTCGCTAATGACATTGGCTTGTAGCGACATAAACTGGGCCGCTTCAACTTCACGCAGTTGCGTGGCCTCTTTGATCGCCCCTCTATTTTTATTGAGCAGCGTAAGTAGACCTGAGATACCTAATGACCATACTTTATCTCCAAACTCATAGGCATAGCCTGGGCTAACAATTAAATCAGGGTATTGTTTTGCAATGGCTAGTTTCAATTTACTTTCCGCCACCGCATATTGTTCAAGCGCAATGCGAACATCTATACGGTTTAATAAGGCTAATTTAACTGCATCATCAGTCTTTACTTTTAATATAGCCTTATCATCTGCTTTTATTACCATTAGGTTCACTATGTCTATCGGCAAACCTAAGTCGCTCGCTAGCGCCGCACGTAACACAGCAGATTCTTGCTGTTGAGCATTTAGTGCAGCAATGGCAGCTTTTAATTGTAAATTCACAATGCTTAACTCAACGTTTGACGCCATGCCAGCATCAACACGTCTTGTGTACATTGCAACGACGTCTTTGCGAAGGGCGTCTTCCGCAGTTAAAAGTACAACCAATGCTTGATTATATTGAATAGCATAATAAGTGTTTGTGACTTGATAACGTAATTGCCAAGCAGTTTGTGCAATCTGCAGTTGAGCAACGTTAGTTAAATGTCTTGCGCTTTCTATGCGAATATCACGCTTATTAGCGGTTTCAAAAGGTAAATCAATGCCCAAACTCAAACCAAACGGGCTAATGTCATTGTTGGCTTGGTTACTATCAGAAGTGGTTGCATTCAAGTTTGGTAAAGGGCGCTCTGCTGCGGTAGTTGATGCAGCATCTGCAAGCTTTAACTTTGCGCGCGCAACATCTAAGCTAGGGTTAAAAAACAGCGCGCAATCGATTAGCGTTGTTAAATCCCACGTTTGGATGGGCAAAGCAATCGCATGACCGTTTAGTGCTAAAAACTCATAGAATTGAGGGCTATTAGGATTTTTTTGATTAAAAGCCGCGACATTTTCCGCTGGATTATTAGGTTTGGCTTGGTAAGATATAAAACCGCAACTGCAAAATTGACTTACAACTAAAATGATAACCGATGATTTAAATAGCGGTATTTTAAATGCCGATGATTTAAAGTTCGTCAATTGCATGATGTGTTAGGTTGTCAATAAATTATTTATGCAAGTTTGGAAACGATATTACTCAACAATTTCAGCGTTAACTGCTAGTAAAGCATCTTGCAGCGTTTCTTCAGTTAGACTGTTAATGGTAGTTGCTAGCAAGTCAGCCGCTTCAACAGTTGTGATTGGCAAATCATGACTATCCATTTCAGCAATTAAACCCGCGGCCGCACCAGTGACCTTTAATAAAGATTGACGCTCTCGCATTAAAAGCTCTAACTCGGTGCGTAACATATTGATTTCATTTTGGTTAATACTATTTGGCATATTGCTCGACTTTGTTTTAATGAGTGGTTATATAAATGTAATTAGTGAATAGTTTACAGTCTTTACTAGTACATGCTCTATTTTCTCACAATCAATAGATTGCAGGCTACATATTCGTTTTTAAAACGAATCTAAGCAAATTAACTAATGAAAAAATTGTACTTTATAAAGAGGTTAATACAACTTAAAAATGTGTCTGTTAAAAGTGGTTAAGTTTATTTATATTTTTTTGCTTTTAAGTCTTTTCTCAAGATGAATACTTGAGATACAATATCGGATTGTCTGAATGACTTTATACGCATGCTTCGGTATGTATTTTTAAAGTCGTACACTACCTGCGAGAGTGGCGGAATTGGTAGACGCACTGGATTTAGGTTCCAGCGCCGTAAGGCGTGAGAGTTCGAGTCTCTCCTTTCGCACCAACTTACTATTAAAGCATGTTATGAGCGTTGAGTAGCCAGCTAGCTTAAATTGCTGATTCTTATCTACTTTTAGTTTATAGCCTGCATTTGAACTTAGGAATTACAGCATGGCCGTTAATGTTGAAACTATCAGTACACTTGAACGTCGTATGACTATCTCAGTGCCACTCCAACCTTTAGAAGCACAAATCAAACAACGTTTAGGGCAAATTTCTAAAACAGCTAAATTCGCTGGATTCAGACCTGGTAAAGCACCTATGGGTTTGGTTAATCAGCAATATGGTAATCAAATTCGCGATGAAATATACTCGGGTGCAGTTGAAAAAAGCTTTAGTGATGCTATAGAAGAGAATAAATTACGCGTCGCAGGTTATCCAAATATCGAACACAAACCTTTTGTAGAGGCTGCCACTAATCTTGAATACAAAGCGACTTTTGAAGTGTTTCCTGAGGTGACGTTAAGTGACTTTACAAAACTAAAAATTGAACGCCCAATATTAGAAGTAGGCGATGCTGACATTAAAAAAACCTTAGACGTGTTAGTAAAGCAACGTGTTAGTTTTGCACCAGTGAAGCGCGCAGCTAAAAAAGGCGACCAAATTAATGTAACGCTTAAAGCTTCAATAGATGATAAAATAGTTGAGTCTACTGGCGATACAGGCATCGATTTAATATTGGGCGAAGGCGGTCGCGTTGTATCGTTTGACGATGAATTGGCAGGTAGTAAAGCTGGTACAACTAAGAAATTTGAAATTACTTATCCTGCAGACCATAACCCTGAACAATTAGCTGGTAAAACAGTCGCTTATGAAGTGACCTATATCACTGTTTCAGAGCCGAAATTTCCTGATATTGATGCTGATTTTGCAAAAAGCTTAGGCATAGAAGATGGCGATATAGTAAAAATGAAAGCGGAAATTGGCGAAAGCTTAAAGCAAGAAGTTGTTAAGCGTGTAAGCGCTAAAGTAAAAGAACAGGTATTCCAAGCTTTAGTTGAAGCCTCAGATTTAGAAATTCCACGCGTGCTGTTAGGTACTGAAATTAACCGTATGATGGAAACAACAGCGCAAAACTTAAAACAACGTGGTGCAGATTTAGGCAACGTTAAATTAGAGCCAGCAATGTTTGAAGATCAGGCGAAACGCAGCACTAAGTTACGTTTAATTTTGGGCGAGTTAATCAATAAAAACGGCTTGCATGCAACCGCTGATCAAATTCGTGCGATGGTAGATGTATTTGCACAAAGCTTTGAGCGTCCTTCAGATGTTGTGACTTGGTATTATGCTGACCCAAAACGTTTAGATGAGCCAGCAGCTCTGGCTACAGAAGAGAACGCAGTGACCTTTGTGCTGTCGAGAGCTAAAGTGACTGACAAAAAAGTGAAATTCGACGATTTAATGGGAAATGCTTAATGAATAATATGTCGCAAGTGAATAATCATTTTCAAACACCTGAAAATTTGGGTTTGATCCCAATGGTGGTCGAGCAGAGCGGTCGCGGCGAGCGCTCATATGATATTTATTCACGTCTACTTAAAGAGCGCGTCATATTCTTAGTAGGTCCAGTCAACGATATGACGGCTAACTTAGTGGTCGCACAGCTATTATTTTTAGAAGCCGAGAATCCAGATAAAGATATTTCACTCTATATCAATTCGCCAGGTGGTTCAGTGACTGCGGGTATGTCAATTTACGATACCATGCAATTTATTAAGCCAGATGTCAGTACACTGTGTATTGGTCAGGCTGCAAGTATGGGTGCATTTTTACTTGCAGCGGGTGCAAAGGGTAAGCGTTTTAGCTTACCAAATTCACGCGTGATGATTCATCAACCTTCAGGCGGCTTTCAAGGCCAGTCTTCGGATATTGAAATTCATGCAAAAGAAATTTTATATTTGCGCGCCAAGTTAAACGCTATTTTGGCGCACCACACTGGTAAAACTGACGCGGAAATTGATCGTGACACTGAGCGTGACAACTTTATGAGCGCAGAACAATCTGTGACTTATGGCATGATTGATAAAGTAATTGGCAATCGCATAGAATAAGTTCAGGCATAGGCATTTAATTAGGAAATAAATAATGGCGACTAAAGCCGACGGTGATAAATTACTTTATTGTTCATTTTGTGGCAAAAGTCAGCACGAAGTCAAAAAGTTGATTGCAGGGCCTTCCGTATTCATCTGTAATGAATGCGTTGATTTGTGTAATGACATCATCAAAGAAGAAATTCAAACTACTGATGGTTTAAAGCCAACAGAAAGTAGTCTGCCAACACCGCAAGAAATCTGCAAAATTTTGGACCAATACGTGATTGCTCAAACGCAAGCTAAAAAAACTTTAGCCGTTGCTGTTTACAACCACTACAAACGCTTGGGACATAACAATTTGTCTGATGGCGGTCAAAAAGACGAAGTAGAAATTGCTAAAAGTAATATATTACTTATTGGTCCAACAGGCTCTGGTAAGACGCTATTAGCACAGACATTGGCTCGATTATTAGATGTGCCTTTTGTAATGGCGGATGCTACAACGTTGACTGAGGCTGGCTACGTAGGTGAAGACGTTGAAAACATCATGCAAAAACTATTGCAAAAATGTGATTACGATATTGAAAAAGCCCAACGTGGTATTGTTTATATTGATGAAGTTGATAAAATTTCACGTAAGTCAGACAATCCATCCATTACGCGTGACGTATCGGGTGAAGGCGTTCAGCAAGCACTCTTGAAGCTTATTGAAGGCACTGTAGCTTCAATTCCACCTCAAGGAGGCCGTAAGCATCCAAACCAAGAGTTTGTGCAACTAGACACAACTAATATTCTGTTCATCTGCGGTGGTGCATTTGATGGTTTGGATAAGGTGATTCGACTGCGATCTGAAAAAGGCGGTATTGGTTTTAGTGCAGAAGTGAAAAGTAAAGATGATGTGCGGGCGATTGGTGAAGTGTTGCGTGACGTTGAACCAGAAGATTTAATTAAATTTGGTTTAATTCCAGAGTTTATTGGTCGTTTGCCTGTAGTTGCCACGCTAGAATCTTTAGATGAAGCGGCGTTGATGACAATTTTAACTGAGCCTAAAAATGCGCTGACTAAGCAATATATTAAATTATTTAAAATGGAAGGAGTGGATTTAGAGTTTAGAGAATCTGCTTTACTCCTGATTGCGAAAAAAGCATTAGAGAGGAAAACTGGTGCACGTGGTTTGCGTTCAATCATGGAGCAGTCATTGCTCGAAATCATGTATGAGCTGCCCTCTTTAGAGAATTTAACTAAAGTAGTCGTAGATGAAAATGTAATTCGTGGCGATTCGCCACCTCTATTAATTTATCAAGACGCAAAGACGAAAGAAGCTGCGGGTTAAGTTTCACGAAAAAATACTTTAGCCAATAGATTCTGGCATCAAAGCGTCTAATCAACCTCAATGATTAGACGCTTTTTTTTATTTTGAGTTACTTAATCTTTACAAAAAATAAAGCTCAAACAATGTAAAAAATGTGTCTGTGGAATTCCGTTAAGTTTATATTTAGCATAAACTGTTACTAAGAAATAAATCGTTGTATACCTATTATTTCAGTTTTATTTCGCTTGAACTTGTAAGTTTAAGCCCCATTATGAAATGTATAGGCGAGTTGTATAACGCTTTTGCCACTTTATTAGCATAATTTGAAAGTCTATTCATGACACAAACATTACCTGCATTTAGTTCAGAAAACGGCATGCTTCCAGTATTGCCACTTCGTGACGTTGTCGTTTACCCACATTTGGTGATTCCACTATTTGTGGGCCGAACCAAATCCGTACGAGCGCTAGAGATTGCTTCTGACGGCGATAAACAGATTTTATTGGTTGCGCAAAAATCTGCCAATAAAGATGAGCCAGACGCAGAAGACTTGTATGAGGTAGGCACAATCGCTACCGTGTTGCAAATGCTTAAGCTGCCAGACGGTACAGTAAAAGTTTTGGTAGAAGGCGTGCAGCGTGCAAAAGTAACTGCATTTACCGAAACTGAAGAATGCTTTGCTGCGCAAGCTGAATTGATTCCAGATGCTGAATCTGACAACGAGATTCAGGCCCTCATGCGCACAGTGTTTACGCAGTTTGACCAATACGTTAAATTGAATAAAAAAATCCCACCAGAAATTTTAACGTCACTCGCCACGATTGATGAAGCTAGCCGCTTGGCTGATACGATTGCTGCACACTTGACGCTTAAACTAGACGAAAAACAAAAAATTCTTGAGATGTTCAGCGTAGCTGAGCGTTTGGAACATTTGCTACGCTTGATGGAAGGTGAAATTGACATTCTGCAAGTAGAAAAACGCATCCGTGGTCGTGTAAAACGCCAGATGGAAAAAACGCAGCGTGAATATTACTTAAATGAACAAGTTAAAGCGATACAAAAAGAGCTGGGTGAGCAGGACGAAAACGCCGAGATGGAAGAACTAGAAAAGCGTATTGACGCTGCACGTATGCCAAAAGAAGCACTTGCAAAAGTTGCTGGTGAGTTGAAAAAATTAAAACTTATGTCACCAATGTCTGCTGAGGCATCAGTAGTGCGTAACTATATAGATACGCTTATTAATTTGCCGTGGAAAAAGAAAACTAAAATTAGCAAAGATTTAGCTGCTGCTGAAGCGATTTTAGATGGTGATCACTATGGTTTAGAAAAAGTAAAAGAACGTATTGTAGAGTATTTAGCTGTACAACAACGTGTGGATAAAATTAAAGCACCAATTTTATGCTTAGTAGGTCCGCCAGGCGTGGGTAAAACTTCGCTAGGACAGAGTATCGCAAAAGCGGTAAATCGTAAATTTGTGCGCATGGCTTTAGGTGGTGTGCGTGACGAATCTGAAATTCGTGGCCATCGCCGAACTTATATTGGCTCTATGCCAGGCAAAGTCCTACAAAGCATGAGCAAAGTCGGCGTAAAAAATCCTCTATTTTTATTAGATGAAGTAGATAAGCTCGGTCAAGATTTTAGGGGTGACCCATCATCTGCTCTGCTTGAAGTATTGGACCCTGAGCAAAACCACACGTTTGCTGATCATTATGTAGAAGTGGAATTTGACTTGTCAGACGTAATGTTTGTGGCAACAGCTAACTCAATGAACAATATTCCTGAGCCTTTGTTAGATAGGATGGAGATTATTCGTCTTGCAGGTTATACAGAGGATGAAAAAGTGAATATCGCTATGCGTTATTTATTACCTAAGCAATTGAAAGCACATGGCTTAAAAGAGCACGAGGTAAATGTTTCTGAAGCAGCTGTGCGCGATGTTGTGCGTTATTACACGCGCGAAGCTGGTGTGCGTAAATTGGAACAAGAAATTGCAAAAATTGCCCGTAAAGTAGTGAAAGAGCTACTGACAGCAAAAGCTAAAGAGGGTGAAAAAGCACTTAAAAAAGTAAGCGTAATACCAAAAAATCTTGATAAATACTTAGGTATTCAACGTTACGATTATGGTGTTGCAGCTAAAGAGAATCAAATTGGACAAGTCACTGGTTTAGCTTGGACATCTGTAGGTGGTGAGCTTTTAACTATTGAAGCCGTATTGTTACCAGGTAAAGGTAAAACTACGACTACTGGTAAATTAGGTGACGTGATGCAAGAATCTACTCAAGCTGCGATGAGCGTTGTGCGTAGTCGCGCAAAACGACTTGGCATTGCACATGATTTTTATGAAAAACATGATATTCATATTCACTTTCCTGAAGGTGCTACGCCAAAAGATGGACCAAGTGCTGGTATTGCAATTACCACGGCTTTGGTTTCTATTTTAACGGGCATTCCAGCACGTTCTGATGTTGCTATGACTGGGGAAATTACACTAAGAGGCGAAGTGTTACCAATTGGAGGCTTAAAAGAGAAGTTATTAGCCGCGCATCGTGGTGGAATTAAAACTGTGTTGATTCCTCAACAAAATGTAAAAGATTTAACTGAGATACCTGAGAATATCAAAAATCACTTGGACATCCATCCAGTGCAATGGATAGATGAAGTTTTGACACTCGCTTTAGCTTCTCAGCCGCAACCATTACCTGAAACTTCAGTAGTGAACGAGGTTGCAGAAAAAGAAGGGCAAGTTGCTGATAAATCAGCAGAAATTGTCAATAACACACTGGTAACGACCAAGCATTAGTAAAATAAGTGAATGGGTCGGTGTATAAAAGCTTGACACAGCCTTTGTAGGCTTGATATAAAGCTATTAAGGGTAATTTTGCCCTTGTTATTCTACCGAAGCCTTTATTTAATAAACCTTAAGAGGGGATTACAAGTGAATAAATCTGAACTGATTGACGATATTGCAACAGCTGCTGGTATTTCAAAAGCTGCAGCTGGACGCGCTCTAGATGCGACAACTGCTTCTATTACAAAAGCATTGAAAAAAAATGACTTAGTTACATTAATTGGTTTTGGTACTTTTTATGTGGGTAAACGCGAAGCGCGTAGCGGACGTAATCCACGCACGGGTGCGACAATTAGTATTAAAGCTGCAAATTCTCCTAAATTTAGGGCTGGTAAAGCACTTAAAGATGCTGTAAACTAATGTTCTTTCTTGATTAAGTAACTAATTAAGAAGAGGCAGTAGGTTGTTGATTTAATTGGTAGCTTATAAATTTAAAGTAGCGTATTAGAATTTTATATAATATAATATTGCTTTAAATTATGGGTGCTTAGCTCAGCTGGTAGAGCGTCGCCCTTACAAGGCGAATGTCAGCGGTTCGACCCCGTTAGCACCCACCAAAAAATTAGCAATAAGAAGTCACCTCGACATCTGAAATGTAGAGAGTGCTAGATTTTGTAGCGCTCTTTATTTTTGACGTAATGATATGTTTGACAACGTTAATTTTTGATTGTGTAATTTAACTATATATTCCCTTCATTAACAGGTGCAAAGTTTAGGAGTGGTAGTTCAGTTGGTTAGAATACCGGCCTGTCACGCCGGGGGTCGCGGGTTCGAGTCCCGTCCACTCCGCCAAGTTAAAGTAGCGAGCTTTGAATAAAATCAGGGTCTCGCTATTTTTTCGTCTAAATGCGCTAAAGTTGAACCAAGTTCGCCTCGCAAAAAATCATCAAGAAGATTTATATTATTATGTCTTCAGATAAAGAACTAGTTCGCCCACTAAGTATCAGATTAACATGTTGCTATGATGTGACGAGCAAGTATAAAAATGCTATATTCTTATAGTTTTCTTAGTCACTAATTTATAGTGGTTATATAGTAGGTTTACATCAATCATTAGTGCTTATATAAAATTTTAGATATTAATAAAATTAAGTACTTAATATAACAATTAGGCGTAGAAAGTTTTTATGTTAGATAACATTCGTTCGATAGCAAAAGGCTGGGTTGGCAAGGCGCTTTTAGCATTAATTACAATTCCTTTTGCATTATTTGGTATTGACTCTTACTTAAACCAAGCTGGTAACAGTGCATCTATTGCAGAGGTTAATGGTAAAAGTATTTCAGTGCAAGAATATGCAAACGCATTACAAATATTACGTAATAGACTGCAAGCGGAAGGCAAAGTTGATGCGGCTCAGCTAGAGAGTCCTGAAGTTAAATCTTTAGTGCTTAATCAACTTATTAATAAAAAACTTTTGGCTGATGAAATCAATCAGGCTAAGTATGCAATTAGTGATGCACAACTTTCTACTTATGTGACTAGCATGCCTGAGTTTCAACAAGATGGTAAGTTTTCACAAGAGTTGTATGACCAAACTTTGGCGCAAAACGCTATTACTGCTTCTAAGTTTGAAGCTGCCATGCGTTCTGACATGCTCGCACAGCAAGCTCAAGATGGCTTTGCAAAGCTAGGCTTTGTTTCAAATGCGCGTGCTCAAAGCGCTTATAAGTTAACGCATCAGCAACGCAAAGTAACTGTGGCTGAGATTAAAACTAAAGACTTTACGGATAAAGTGAAGGTAAGCCCAGTTGAAGTTAAGACGTATTATGAACAGCATAAAAACAAACTTTTGGTGCCAGAAAAAGTAAAAATTGAATTTTTATTACTTTCGGCAAGCAGTTTAATTTCTGGCGTAAAAGTTGATGATGCTGAAGTTAAAAAGTTTTATGATGAAAATGCTGCTAAATTTCAAGGTGATGAGCAAAGGCGAGCTAGTCATATTTTAATTGGTTTTGGGGTAAGTGCAACGTCAGCGCAAAAAGCTTCTGCAAAAGCCAAAGCAGAAGAAATTTTAGCAACACTCAAAAAGAGCCCTAAACGATTTGAGGAGCTTGCTATCAAAGAATCACAAGATCCTGGTTCTGCTGTAAAAGGCGGCGATTTAGGCAGTTTCGCACGCGGTGCAATGGTAAAACCATTTGAAGATTCAGCTTTCGACATGAAAGTGAACCAAATCAGTAATCTGGTTGAGTCGGAATTTGGTTATCACATTATCAAAGTGACGGAGATTACTGGACAAAGTACAGATTTCAGCACCTTAAAACCGCAAATTAAAGGCGATCTTTTATTCCAAAAAGCACAAGCTAAATTTACTGAGCAGGCTGAAAACTTTAGCAATATGGTGTATGAGCAATCTGGCAGTTTAGCGCCTGCGGCTAAAGCGTTTAATGGTCAGGTGAGTACCTCTGACTGGATTAGCCGTGAAGAGGGCGTTAAGTTTTTCAAAAACGATAAAATCATGAATTTAGTGTTTTCAGAAGAGGCGTTGAAAGAAAGACGTAATACTGAAGCGGTAGAAATATCACCTAACAACTTAGTTTCTGCTCGCGTAGTGGATTATAAAGCCGCCGCACCTAGAAGCTTTGATGAAGTGAAAGGTGGTATTGAAGAGTTGCTCAAATTAGAGGCTGCTTCTAAATTGGCGCAGGCTAAAGGTGAGGCTTTACTTAAGAACTTGCAAGCGGGTAAAGATGCAGGTGACATTGACTGGATACCCGAGGTCACGGTTGATCGTAAAAATGCACAGGGCTTAACAGACTTAGCGATGAATCAAGTGTTTAAGGCCAATGTAGGCAAACTGCCAGCGTATTCTGGTGTTGGTGATACAAAACAAGGTTACTTGCTCGTTAAAGTGATTAAAGTTGATTACCCAGTACTTACGGATGGTAATGCTAAGAAAACAGCCGAAGCTGAGCTAAATGGTGCTTTAAGCGCTGAGTATTTGTCATCATACAAAGAGTCGCTACGTTTGAAAAATAAAGTAAAGATAAACGAGAAGTTGTTGTTAAGTTCTTAACTCATAAACAATTTTATAATTAACGATTTTGCTATGTAAGACAAAAAACTTAACGGTTTTTTATAGACACGTTTTTGCTTTTATTGAGACGTAATAAATATTAAGTAATAAACAGTCATAAATAATAAAAAGGCGCTATAAGCGCCTTTTTATTATTTATTTAACTGAGAAACTCTCACTAAACAATATACTAATCAATCGTGCCAGCAGCAGTAATGTTCATGCCACCATCTACGTAGGTGATTTCACCTGTGACGCCTGATGCTAAATCACTACATAAAAATGCTGCTACGTTGCCGACTTCTTCAATAGTCACGTTGCGACGCAGTGCAGCATGCTTTTCGTTAAAGCCTATCATTTTATCAAAGTCTGCAATACCTGACGCAGCAAGTGTTTTAATTGGCCCAGCAGATACTGCATTTACACGTATGCCTTTGGAACCTAAACTTTGCGCCATGTAACGAACGTTTGCTTCTAAGCTGGCTTTTGCTAAACCCATCACATTATAATTAGGCATTGTGCGCTCCGCACCTAAATAGCTTAGAGTAAGCAGGCTACCATTTCTGCCTAACATCATCGGTAATGCAGCCTTGGCTAACGCGGCAAAGCTATATGAGCTAATGTCATGCGCAATGCGAAAGTTTTCGCGGGTGACTGCTTCTAAATAATCGCCATCAAGCGCTGTTTTTGGCACAAACGCTACTGAATGCACAATAGAATCGATACCGTCCCAATGTTTTGCTATCTGTGGAAATAACGCGTCAATTAAACTATCCTCAGCGACATCGCAATGAAACACCAATTTAGAGTCAAATTCTGCAGCTAAACCTGCTACACGGTCATGATGTTTTTCCATTTGATAGGTAAAGGCTAGTTGTGCTCCTTCACGCTTCATCGCCGATGCAATGCCGTAAGCAATTGAGCGATTACTTAACAAACCTGCAATTAATATTTTTTTACCTGCTAAAAATCCCATAGCGTATTCCTGTTTTAATTATATTGATTGCTGAATTTACGTTATTGCGCTGATCCGCTTCGAGGATCTAATGCATCACGTAAACCTTCCCCTAGCAGATTATACCCCAACACTGTGACTAAAATAGCTAAGCCAGGGAAGAGCGATAGCCACCATGCAAACTGAATATACTCTTTGCCATCGGTCAGAATATTGCCCCAAGAGGCTTGTGGTGCTTGCACGCCTAAACCTAAAAAGCTTAAGCCAGATTCCATTAGTACTGCCCCAGCCACGCCTAATACGGCGCTTACTATGATTGGTGTTAAGCTGTTAGGTAGTAAATGGGTAAAGATTAAGCGTGCATCTTTAGCGCCTAATGTGCGTGATGCTAAAACAAATTCACGTTCGCTTAAGCTTAAAAATTCTGCGCGAACTAGGCGAGTCACACCCATCCATGAGGTTAAGCCGATGACAATCATAATGTTGATAATAGACGGCGTTAAGAACGCAATAACCGCTAAAATCAAAAAGAAGCTTGGGATAGATAGCATGACATCAACCAACCGCATAATGACCGTATCTACCCAGCCACGATAATAGCCAGATAGCGCGCCTAGTAAAATACCAATAGCAGTAGAGATGCCAACTGCAACTAAGCCCACGAGTAATGAAATGCGCCCGCCATGTAACATACGGCTTAATACGTCACGCCCAAGCCCATCTGTTCCCATCCAGTGGTTCCAAGTAGGTCCTAAAAGAATAGCTTTTACATTGATATCATCTGGATCATAAGGTGAAATAAGTGGCGCAAACATTGCCAATAAAAAGACGGTGACGATTATAATAAATCCAGCCATTGCTAATGGATTTGCTAATGCTTTTTTAAATACATTTTGTTGGTGAGTAGTTTGGTTAATATTTTTCATCATTAACCTCTCGCTACACCGCGGCGAACGCGCGGGTCGGCCCATGCGTAAGCAACATCTGCTAATAAATTACCTATGAGTGTGAGGGCAGAACCAATAGTCAAAATACCCATTATGACTGGAAAGTCGCGCATCAATACGGCATCGTAAAATAGCTTACCCATACCCGGAATAGCAAAAATAGTTTCTGCAATCACCGAGCCACCAATTAAGCCTGGAATTGATAAACCAATAATAGTAATAAGTGGAAGTAGAGCGTTACGCAATGCGTGCGTGTAAACCACTTTGTGCTCGGTTAAGCCTTTGGAGCGGGCCGTAGTGATGTAATCTTGGAAAAGCACATCCAGCATGCCGTTTTTAACAAATAACGTAATGCTCGCCAAGCCTGTGACGGATGGAATAATGACTGGCATAAATAAATGACTAAATGTATCTTTAACTTTAGCCCAAGTATCCATAGACTCATAGTTAATACTGTGCAAGCCAGAAATTGGAAACCAATTATTGACTACACCAAGCCAATACATTAGCAGTAAAGACAGCCAAAAACTAGGAATTGAAAAGCCAACAAAGTTAAAAATTGTGATGGATTTGTCTTGCCACTGGCCATATTTTTGCGCGGCAATAATGCCAAGCGGAATTGCTAAAACTAGCGTAATAATTAAGCCCAGTATGTTAATCATGAGCGTGATTGGTAAAGCTTGCTGAATCATGCCTTTAGTAATATTGCCGTCTTCGTCAGTTTTTTCCCAAAACACAGGTTTTTGATGTGTGGCAAACGAATTGCCAAAATCTAATGTACCCATACGTTTAAGCCACAAACCATATTGCACAATCACTGGTTTGTCTAAATTATACATTTCGCGCAATTTTTGGCGAGATTCTTCACTCGCTTTTGGGTTAAATGAGGCTTCATTGTTGGTGATGTCACCCGGTGCTAAATGCATCACAAAAAAGGAAATTAAGCTGATGCCAATCAACATTGGAATCATCCAAAGCACACGTTTTATTAAATACTTAACCATTTTTTAAAGTCATTTTTTTAAAGTCATTTTTTTAAAAGTTATATTTTTAAAAGTTATATTTTTAAAAGTTATATTTTTTAATAATTACAGTTTAATTAGCCGATATTTCATTGCGTCTTAATGGCTCTGGAATATACCAATCATAAGAATTGTAACTAACACCAGCTGGTGGTGCAGGGTTATCTATACCTTTGATGCGTTTATGAATTGCACTTAAACCATAACCAGCAGAGAGGTATACAATTGGACTATCTGCTAATAAAACACGTGCAAATTCATGATAAATTTTCATCCGCTTGTCAGGATCTAGCTCGGTGCGACCTTGCTCTAAAAGCTTATCAACCTCTTGGTTGTTATAACCAATAAAATTAAATTGCCCAGGCTTTTGTTGGCTAGAGTGCCAAATACTGAATTGGTCAGGGTCTAAACCTAAGCCCCAGCCTAAA
>JBDNJL010000018.1:0-38070 GCA_041687795.1 Methylotenera sp.
TGGTGGTGAAAGAGGGACTTGAACCCTCGACCCCAGGATTATGAATCCTGTGCTCTAACCAGCTGAGCTACATCACCTTGTAAACTTGTATTGCATTTAACGTTTGCTAATCTAATACTTTGGCAAGCGCGCAATTTTAGTGTTTTAACGTTAAGTTGTCAAAAGTTACTTGCTTGATTTTGAAACATTAATGATTTGAATTAGGGTTTATTTCACGCAAAGCAAAAGAATAAACTTTATTAAGCAATGCATTGAATTTAGGCAAGCTATACATTAAAGCGAAAGTGCATCACATCGCCGTCTTGCACAATGTATTCTTTACCTTCTAGGCGCATTTTGCCAGCTTCTTTGCTGCCTTGTTCGCCTTTGTTTTTAATGTATTCATCATATTGAATCACTTCTGCGCGAATAAAGCCGCGTTCAAAGTCTGTGTGAATGACACCTGCTGCTTGTGGTGCGGTTGCGCCTTTTTTCACAGTCCAAGCGCGTACTTCTTGCACGCCAGCGGTAAAATAAGTTTGTAGGCCCAGTAAGTCATACGCGGCCCGAATCACACGATTTAAACCTGGTTCTTCTTGGCCTAGCTCGGCTGAAAATAGGGCTTTATCGTCATCTTCAAGTTCTGCAATTTCAGATTCAATTTTTGCGCAAATGGCCACTACTGGTGAGTTTTCATTTTTTGCTCTTGCCACTACAACTTCTAAAAACGGATTATTTTCGAAGCCGCTTTCGTTGACGTTTGCCAAGTACATGACTGGTTTTACCGTAATTAAACATAGCGGTTTTAATATTTGTAGTTCATCTGCATCTAGCCCAAGTGTGCGCACTTGCAAACCTTGGTCTAAGTGTTTATCTACTTTGACTAATACTGCCATTAATGCAATGGCGTCTTTATCACCAGATTTAGCTTTTTTGCCTTCGCGTTGCATGGTTTTTTCAACGGTTTCCATGTCGGCTAACGCAAGCTCGGTGTTGATTACTTCAATGTCAGATAATGGATCAATTTTATTCGCAACGTGAATCACATTGCCATCTTCAAAGCAGCGCACCACATGCGCGATGGCGTCAGTTTCACGAATATTGGCTAAAAATTTATTGCCTAAGCCTTCACCTTTTGAAGCGCCTGCAACTAAACCTGCAATATCGACCATTTCAACAATGGCAGGTTGTACTTTTTGCGGTTTTACAATATCAATCAACGGTTGCATGCGCGTGTCTGGCACTTCTACAATGCCTATGTTTGGCTCAATCGTGCAAAACGGATAGTTTTCTGCCGCAATGCCTGCTTTGGTAATTGCGTTAAATAAGGTTGATTTGCCTACGTTAGGTAAGCCTACAATGCCGCACTTCATATTTTTTTCCTGTTCATTTTTAACGCAATTAGTGCGTTGTGCTTATTTCTTATAGTATTTGGTATTCATTGGCTCGCCGTACTTAACGAACTGTCTTCGCCTCTTCATCCTCTACGCCTTCTGCTTGCGCTAAATATGATTGGAAAACAGCATAAAAATACAACCATGCCGATTTATTACTTTAGTTTATAAAGTTTATTTCTTGGTGTGCAATTTTAACATGGCAGCATCAAACTCTGCTTTTAATAAATGCGGCACTATTTGCAGGCTGTCATCAATGCATTGATTAATTTCGCTTTGTTCATTTTTTAGCGGTGCTTTGAGTACAAAGTTAATCACTTCATTGCGGTCGCCTGGGTGACCAATGCCTAAACGTAAGCGCCAAAAATTTGCCGTATCAAGCGCGCTGGCAATATCTTTTAACCCGTTATGGCCACCATGGCCACCGCCTTTTTTAAGCTTTACCGTGTTGGGTGGTAAATCTAATTCATCATGTATCACTAATATTTGTTCGGGCAAAATTTTATAATAATTAGCCAGCGCAGCCACCGCTTTGCCGCTAGCGTTCATAAATGTAGAGGGTTTGAGTAGCCAAACATCTTGCGCCTTATTTAGCTTGCCAGTAATACCAAACATTTTTGCATCAAGCGTGAGCTTGCTATTGGTTTGGCTCGCGAGCTGGTCTATCCACCAAAAGCCGGCGTTATGGCGCGTGGCTTCATATTTGTCACCAGGATTGCCTAAGCCTACTAATAGTTGAATATTTTGCATGAGTGATAGTGTAAATAAAAAACGCGTACTTTGTTTAAAAAGTACGCGTTAATTAAATGTCTTTTAAAAAACTCAACCGTTTTGCTACTAAAAGTAAAAAACTTAACCGTTGAACTATTAAATGTAAAAAACTTAACGTTTAAACTATTAAAAGTAAAAACTTAACGGTTTTTTACAGACACATTTTTATAACAAATTAAGCTGCTGGTGTTGCAGGTGCAGCTGGTGCGGCTTCAGCCGCATCAGCTGCGTCATCTGAAACGCTGCCGCGTGTTTTAGCAATTGAGGCAACCGCTGCATCGTTGTCATGCGCTAATTGAACAAACTCAACACCTTTTGGTAGTTTAATTTGTGATAAGTGAATTGAATCACCCATTTCTAGTTTAGCTACATCAACTTCAACAAACTCAGGCAAATCTTTAGCTAAACAGCTTACATCTGCCTCAGTTAAAATATGCGCCACAATGCCGCCACCTAATTTAACGCCCGGTGCAACATCAGTATTAATAAAGTGGAAAGGTACTTTAACGTGGATTTTTTCAGTTGCGCTAACGCGTTGAAAATCGACATGTTGAATAGTGTTACGAACTGGATGCATTTGGAAATCGCGTAATAACACGCTTTCTTTTTTGCCATCTAAAATAAGTGTAAGCACAGAAGCGTGGAACGCTTCATGACGAAACTCTAAAAATAATTCTTTAAGACCAATTTCAATGGTTTGCGCTGCTTTGCTACCGCCATAAACCACGCCTGGCACGACACCCGCGCGACGAAGACGGCGGCTCGCACCCGTACCTTTAACATCACGTAATACTGCATTAATTTCAATAGACATTTTACTGCTCCTAAATTTTACTACTTTACTGCTAGGCTTTTGAGAGCCTCACTACACAAAAACTGTTTTCCGCGACCAGAAAACAGGGTTAAATTTTTAAAGTTAAGTCTTAATCCATAAAGAGTGAAGAAACTGAGTCCTCACAACTAATTCTGCGTATGGTTTCTGCTAATAAGCCTGCTGCGCTTAATTGACGAATTTTTGTGCAACCAATCGACTCCAAACCTAATGGAATGGTATTTGTTACTACTAATTCATCTAGCTCAGAATTCATAATACGCTCTGCCGCGCCGCCCGATAATACTGGGTGTGTGGCGTAAGCTAATACTTTAATTGCGCCTTGCTTTTTAAGCGCTGCAGCAGCTTCGCAAAGAGTGTTTGCGGTATCGACCATGTCATCCATAATCACGCAGGTGCGACCAGCAACATCACCAATAATATTCATGACTTTTGCCACATTTGCTTTTGGGCGACGTTTATCAATAATCGCTAAGTCAGAATTTAATTGTTTAGCACATGCACGCGCGCGCACGACGCCACCTACATCTGGTGAAACCACTACTAAATTCTCATAATTTTGGCGCCATAAATCGGCTAGCAAAATCGGTGTTGCATAAATATTATCCACTGGAATATCAAAGAAGCCTTGAATTTGGTCGCTATGTAAATCCATGGTCAGCAAGCGGTTAACGCCAACGCCAGTAAGCATATTCGCCACTACTTTTGCCGTAATTGCCACACGCGCAGAACGCGGACGGCGGTCTTGACGTGAATAACCAAAGTACGGAATAGCTGCGGTAATTCTGCCAGCAGATGAGCGGCGAAGCGCATCTACCATGACCATCACTTCCATCAAGCTATCATTCGTTGGATGGCTGGTTGATTGCAATACAAACACGTCGCGACCGCGTACATTTTCTAATAATTCTACGGTAATCTCGCCATCGCTAAAGCGTCCAACATCCGCACGACCAAGTTCAATACCAAGATGCGTTGCCACTTCTCGAGCAATTATTGGATTTGCAGTGCCCGTAAAGACCATCATGTTGCCGCTAGACACCATTTGCTTTCCTATTAAACTTTAAGTTTAGATGTGTTTTTTACTGATTACTATATTTTGGCTAAAAGCACAAAAAACAAAAGCGCGTAAATCGTCAATCTACACGCTTTTATCAAAATTCTGGCTGGGGAAGAAGGATTCGAACCTTCGCATGCCGGAATCAAAATCCGGTGCCTTAACCAGCTTGGCGACTCCCCAATTGCTTAATCAGCGTAATTTTTTAAAGGATGCTGATTTAACCCTTTTGCTACAAACCCATCGTATTCAATTGGTTTTTTGCTTAATATGTTTTCGGCAGTTTTTGCGTCTTGCACTTCTAAAAAAACCGAAGCACCAGAACCACTCATTCTTGCATCGCCAAATTGTTTAAGCCAACCAATACAGGCTAAAACTTCTGCATATTCATTACATACTATTTTTTCAAGGTCATTGATAAATTCTGAGCTGATATTGCTAGCGCTGAAATTAAACTCATTGGCATTCAAGCCTAAATTCGATAGCCCTGAAAAGCCCGACATTGTCTTAGGAATTGTATTCTTTGTCAATCGCTTATTGGCAAATATTTGTGCGGTAGAGACGTGAACTTTAGGGTTTAAAATCACGTAATACGCATCTTTTAATGTAATGGTTTGCAGTTGCTCGCCAATGCCCTCAGCCCACGCGTTGCTACCAAAAATAAAAAACGGTACATCAGCACCAAGTTTTAAACCAAGTCGCAATAATTCAGCGCGACTTAAGTTTAAATTCCATAACCTATTTAATGCTAATAAAATTGTTGCCGCGTCTGAGCTGCCGCCGCCTAAACCAGCCCCCATGGCAATATGTTTATCAACTGCGATTTCAACACCTAACTGGCAATTGGTATGCTGCTGCAAAAGAGTCGCAGCGAGAATGCACAAGTCTTGATGATCTGGAATATGCTGCAAAAGGCTATACGTTTTACGGGCGCGCTTAATGCTTTTGTCTGCGGTAATTTTTAGGTGAATGCGGTCGTAATGATCAACAAACCTAAATACGCTTTGCAGCAAGTGATAACCGTCAGCACGCACGCCAACCACGTGTAAAAACAGATTGATTTTTGCTGGGGCTAAAAATGTTTGAAAATCTTGCATTTAAGAATAGTAATTAAAAATGTGTCTGTAAAAAACCGTTAAGTTTTTTTAAAGCAAACCTATTGCGTAGTTTTTTCTAAAGCTAAATGCTCAAAAATTAACTTTATATTCACTTTTTGGCTAAATAAATTCACTTTATTTGGTAATTGTTTGCCTTCAAAAATCGCATAATCTGCGTACTCTATGCGCCAGCCATCTTGCTTTAATGTTAATAATCTACCCATTTCATCCCAAGTACTTGCATTTATTGGTGATTGTGTAGGGCGACCGAGCGACCAATCAGCTAAGCCTGCAAGTGGTAATTGCCAGCCCAACGTCGCTTGCGTAAGCATTTCTGCAGATTGTGCAGAGATAACTTTACCTTTTTGGTCGGTTAGCGTGACATTTTCAGAGGTTTTTTCAATACTCGCGACTTGTCCGCCCAGCGGAGAGTAAAGCGCAATACTATCTTTAGATTCAAAATGTTGCCACTTTAGTCCACCAGAAAAACCTTTTTGTTCGGCTTGAACGCCAATGCGACCTTTTATATTAAAGCTTTGAATATCAATTAGGCTGGCTAAATGCTGCTGATTTAATGCGACTGAGCTTGGTGTTTGTGTGCCAATTTGGCCGCTAGGATTTGTGGCGCAAGCTGATATTGCAAGGCATAGCAACGCCGCAAAAATTGAACGGTTAAACAGCATTAATACAACTTAAGATTTGTATTTATTAGTAGTAGATAGCAATACTTCGTTATCTGGATTAACAATTAGAGATTCTTGCCAAATACGTTTAGCTTCTGCTTGCTTGCCTTTTTGCCATAACACCTCACCTAAATGTGCGGCAATCTCTGGGTCAGGATTCACGTCGTAAGCTTGTTGCAAATAGCCAACTGCTTTATCCAAATTACCTTTGCGATAGTGCACCCAGCCTAGGCTGTCAAGCATGTAATGGTCGTTAGGTAAAATGCGTAATGCTGTTTCAATCAGTTCTAGTGCTTCATCTAGCTTAATATTTCTATCGGCAAATGAGTAGCCAAGAGCGTTATAAGCCGCAGCAAAATCTGGTTTAGCCGCAATCACTTTGCGCAGTTCAGCTTCCATCACGTCTAATTTGTTCACACTCTCTGCTGCTAGCGCATAGTCGTACACTAGCTCTGACGTATTGGGTAAGTTTTTTACTGCCTTCTCGAGCAAATCGTAAGCATCTTGCTTGCGTTTAGCTTTGCTATAAATCATTGCTTGAGATTGAATAATAATAATCTGCTGCTCAGTATTTAAATCTTCAACCGCGTCTAAGGTATCAATCGCTTTATCAACACCTTTAGTGCGCACGATAACGCTGGCGATATTAACTTGCGCCTCAACATAACGAGGCCCTTGCTGGACTTTACTGTACCAAGTGATTGCTGCATCATCATTATTTTGCTTTTCTGCAGATTGCCCTAGATAAATATAAAGCTGTTCTTTATCTTTAAAATTTAACGCTATTGATTGTTTGAAATATTTTTCTGCCGCTACAAAATTGTTAGATTGGAAAGAAAGTAATCCAAGAACTGCCGTTACCTCTGCTAAATTGCTAGGCTTTGCATCTTTGGCGTAATTGAGAATGGTAGAAAACTCTTTTTCAGCTTCGGCATATTTTTTATCGTTAACTAACAGTTTAGCTAAATTTACGCGTACTTCATTGGCTTCAGGATGCTTCTTTAAGAAGGCTTTATAGTAAGTAATGGCTTCACCAGGCGACTTTACAAATAGTAACTGGCCTTTTAACAAGGCAACAAGTTGCCAGCCTGGTTTAAGCGACTCGGCTTTAGCCAGTGCTTGTAAAGCAACTTCATCTTGATGAGCAGTCCAAGCTGCTTGGGCGATGGCAAATTGCGCTTCAGGCGATTTTGGATAGGGCTTTGCAAGAGATTGCATCATGCCTAAAATCAACGTTTTATCAACACCACTACTTAATAATGTATTTAAGTATAAAAACCCGCTATCTCTAGTCTCTTCTTTAACTAGTAGTTTTGCTAAAAAAGGCTCCGCCTGTTTTAACTGGCCAGTTGCAATGAGCATTTCTGTCATTGCTTGTTGAGCTTCGTTATTGTCAGGGTCTAATTCAGACCATAAAGTTACTGATGGAATCGCTAAATTTGACACCCTGCCAAATGCGGCGGTTTTAGCCGCTCGCTCAGCGAGCCGAGGGTCTTGTGTGCTTTTTGCTAATTCATAAAAAATTGAGCCAGATGTTGAAAAGTCACCACGCTGACCTGCAATTTCTGCAATCAGAAATTTATAGATAAACTCTGGAGTTAATTCAGCAGTAGGAGCAACATTAACAGTTTCTTTTTTTACCGTAGCCGCATGTGCAATGTTTGCATGGCTGTTAAAAGCCAGTACGCTGATAATTAAAAACGTGCAAAGTAAGGTTTTTTGCGCTGTTAGTTTAAATTTATTATTTTCAGTAATTAAACGCATAAGTTTGATTTGTAATGTCTTTATAATAAAATTTTAGGTTAAAAGATATAATATCGCCCATTTTAAATGTTTATGCTATCAAGACTTAACCGGTTTTTGCAGACACATTTAAACGTACGCGCTAAATAAAATCAAAAATGAGCTTTTTAAAAGCGAAAGGCTTGTGTGATTGATGTTGGTTAGTCCGTGACAGCAGTCGCAAGTTCCTACATAATTATGAACTGACTTTAGCGCATGTCAACAAAACTTTTGAAGCGAACTTTTTGTAATAAGCTACCATCAGAAAAATGCTGTCGTTATGTAGTAAAAAAAACAGTATGACCAATCAATGTTATTAAAATAAAACGATTTAACAAACGCGAGTAGATACGAGTAACTATGACTAATTTTACAGTAGAGGCAACTGACTTAACGCGCTTGTATGGCGGACGTGAGGCAGTAAGTAACGTAAGTTTTACCTTAAGCAAAGGTGAAGTGTTAGGTTTTTTAGGCCCTAATGGCGCAGGTAAATCTACCACCATGAAAATGCTTACTGGCAACCTTGCACCTAGCAATGGTAGCGTAAAAATTTGTGGCATAGACATGATAGAGAATCCAAAAGAGGCAAAAGCCTTAATTGGCTATCTGCCAGAAATGCGGCCTCTATATAAAGAATTTACGGTAGATGAGTATTTAATTATTACCGCACGCTTGCATAGAGTGAGCGCAAAGCACATTAAAAAAGCGGTTGAAGTGGCAAAAGAGCGCTGTGGTTTAGCGCATATGAGTAAGCGCTTGATTGAAAATCTTTCAAACGGATATCAACAACGCGTTGGTATTGCTCAAGCGATTATTCACAACCCAATGGTCGTGATTTTAGATGAGCCAACGGTAGGTTTAGATCCTATTCAAATTCGTGATATTCGCTCGCTCATTCGCGAGTTAGGTAGCGACCATAGCGTTATTATTTCTACACATATATTACCTGAGGTGGAAATTGTTTGTGACCACGTACAAATTATTGATAAAGGTAAATTAGTCTTTAACGGGCCAATTGAAGTATTAAAGCGTCAACGTATTGGCAATAAACTATTGGTTGGTTTGCGCAACATGCCAGAAGCAGAAGCATTATTAAAAGTAGCAGGTGTGATGGAAGTAGAAATTTTGCCAGCAGGTTTTGCGCGTGTTCGCTTTGCCGATGATGCAACCCCAGCTGAGGCAATTGTTGCCGCATCTGTTAAAAATAAATGGGGCTTGTTTCAAATTGCCCCAGATCAAACTAGCCTAGAGGATGTATTCGTGCAACTCACATATCAAGATCAAGCGGTAGCAACCCCATTAGTTCAAGCAGGCAATTAATATGATTATTAACGTTGCAAGAAAAGAATTAAAAAGCGTGTTTGCCTCACCAATGGGTTGGGTAATTTTAGCTTTGCTCATGTTTGCTTTTGGTACTCATTATTTAAACGGCGTTAATGATTACTTTGCCGTGATGTCTGGTGCTATGCGCCCCGCAGAAAGAACAGGCGTAACGCAGTTTGTAGGGCAAACAGTCTACGGTTTGGCGTCATTTATCATGTTGTTTGCTGTGCCATTATTATCAATGCGCTTAATAAGTGAAGAGCGCCGTAGCCAAACCTTGCCATTTTTATTCAGCGCGCCCATTTCACTCACAGAGATAGTGTTAGGCAAATTTTTAGGTTTAGTCGCATTTTTAAGTATTTTAATTGTGTTTATTGCTGTGATGCTATCAACACTCAATATTTGGGCAGATATTGATTTTGGCTATATTGTGGCAAACTCAATTGGTTTGTTGCTGATGGTGGCAAGTTTTTCCGCACTAGGTTTATATTTCTCAAGCTTAACGCAACAGCCTGTAGTTGCAGCAATTCTGACTTTTGTTGCATTATTTGCGCTGATGATTTTAGATCGTTTTTTTGCAGGTGACCCAAGCAATACTTTGGCAAGCTTGTCATTGATGCGCCACTTCCAATCTTTTTCTGGCGGCTTGATTGATACAGGCGATATTGCTTATTTTGTATTATTCACTGTGACATTTTTAACCTTAACTGTACGTCGCTTAGATGCAGATCGCTTACGCGGTTAAGCGCAAAATTGACTCATTAAAACTATAAAAATCGGATTTTGAAACATGAATATCAATCGTAAATTACGTTTTCAGCTATTAGTGCAAAACGGTTTTTTTGTGGTGCTTTTTTTGGCACTAGTAACAGTGCTTGGCTATTTGGCTAGCCAGTACCGTTATGCTAAAGATATTACACAAGCTGACCGAAATATCTTAACGCAAGGCAGTGTCAATATTTTAAAACAGATGAAAGCGCCGATTAATATTACTGTGTTTGCAACTAAGGATGATGCAAGCAATGGTGATAACTTTCGTAAAGGCATGATTGATTTTGTTGCACGTTATCAGCGTGAGAAAAAAGACGTCAAACTCACGTTTATTAACCCTTCTGAAGAGCCAAAGCTCGCGCAAGAGGCTGGTGTTAAAAGTGATGGTGAAGTAATCGTTGAGTACCAAAAACGCGTTGAACATATCACTCCGCCAATTGCAGAGCAAGAAATGACTAACTTATTAGTGCGTTTATCAAGAACTAATGAAAGACCTGTCATGTATTTAGACGGCCATGGCGAACGCAATTTAATTGGTATTAAAAACCAGGATATTGGCGAGTTTGGTAAGCAACTCGAAGCGAAAGGCTTCAAATTTGCCAACCCAGATTTAACCGTTGCGCAGGATGTTCCAAGCAATGGCGCGATGCTTGTGATTGCTAGCCCGCAAGTAGATGTGAGCCCGATAGAAGCCAAAAAAATAAAGGCGTATTTAGAGGCGGGCGGTAATTTACTGTGGTTGTTAGACGATAGTAATTTACGTGGCTTACAAGAAGTGGCGGATTACATAGGCCTAAAAGTGTCACCTGGTATTGCGCTAGATTTGGCTTCTGCCCAATATGGCGCTGATGCGCGTGTTTCTTTCGCTAGTTTTTATGGTGAGCATGCCATTACTACTAACTTTATGTTGCGTACTTTGTTTCCAGAGGCGCATGAAGTAACAGCGATTGGTAATGATGAAAATGGTTGGAAAGTGAGCAATTTGGTTGAAGTGGCACCAAACGGATGGCTAGCTTCAAAAGCTTTAGCTAAAGATGAAAAACCAGTATTTGATAAAAATGATAAAAAAGGCCCTATAAATATCGGTGTAGCACTAGAGCGAACTTATGGTAAAAAAGGTCAGCGTATTGTGGTGATGGGCAATGCAAATTTCTTATCCAACACCTTCATTACTAATGGCGGAAATTTAGATTTAGGCGTCAATATGGTCAACTGGCTTGCGGGCGACGATAGCTTAATTACGATTCAACCGATGCCACTTAAAGACATCAATATGACTATTCCTGATACCGATATTGGCAGACTGATTGCGTGGACAGTATTTCACGGCTTCCAATACTTTATTCCACTTGGATTCATGATTGCTGGTTTTTACTTTTGGTGGAAACGTCGCAAAGCATAATGCTAAAACGTAAAACTTAGCGGTGATATTCTTGAGAGATAGGTAACTTAACGGTTATTTGCAGACACATTTTTTAAAGTCAGATTGACATAAAGGTAGTACATGAAAAAGCGTTGGTTACTTAATTTAGTCATGTTTTTAGTAGTGGCAGGATTGGTTGCGTTTTTATATCTGCGCCCAAAAACAGGCGTAGAAGCTAATGCAATTTACGAAGTTTCTAACTATAAATTGACAGACTTTAATGCGATTAGTGTTGAGTTCCCTACGCAAGCAGCCGTAAAGTTCAAAAAGACCAATAACTTTTGGTACTTCACTGCGCCTTATCAAACCCAAGCAGATCAAGCTTCAGTTCAACGCATTATGTCAATTATTGCAGCAAAATCTACCACTAAAATTGTGGACGAAGATTTAGAAAAATTTGGTTTAAACCAACCATCCATCAAGCTGAAATTAATTAAAACTGATAATACGCCTGCTGAGTTTTTATTTGGTACGCACAACCCAGTAAACGATGAGCAATATGTGATGCACAACAATGCAATTTATTTGTTAGATAACAGCTACGCAGAAGCTGCAGGCACGCAAACCATTGAAATGGTGGATAAATCACCGTTAAAACCGACTGAAAAAATCACAGGTTTTGACTTTAGCCACCTTGAGCAATGGGAAGATACAAGACTTAATGTTGATTTGGTAGATGGTAAGTGGAAGGTGTCCCTTGCTAATGCTAAACCGCAGCAAGATGAACTAAACGAATGGTTGGATTTTTCATGGATACATAATCCTGCTAAATCAGTTGAGTTTTACACACCAGACCGTAAGCAAAATTATCCATATTTTGTGATTAAAATGCAAGACGGTAGCAAAGTTCGCTTTGATAAAATTCAAGAATCTCCAGAGTTAATTTTAGCCAGGCCCGATGAAAGCTTAATGTATTTCTTTGCTTCAGATGCTGGCTTTACTATGTTAAATCCACCGATTAATTTAACCACCAAATAAAAAACTTAACCGTTTTTCATAGACACATTTTTTAAGTCACATCATTTTAGAGACATATCTAGCATGCCAGAGTTGCCAGAGGTTGAAACTACCCGGCTAGGGCTTTTGCCACTCGTGGGAAAAAGTGTTAAGGCCGTTACAATTCGCTATCCTACTTTACGCTGGCCAATTCCACAGCTACTAACTCAAACCCTGCCTACGCAAACATTAAATGCCATTACTCGTCGCGCAAAATATATTTTGTGTGAATTTGGCGATGATTTAACTGGCGGTGTTTTGCTTCTACATTTGGGTATGTCTGGCAGAATTTGCTTGCTCGATACGAATTATCCACCGGAAAAGCACGACCATTTTGATGTTGAATTTGATAATGGGCAAGTGTTACGCTTGCGCGACCCAAGGCGTTTTGGTGCAGTGTTATGGTTAGATAATAAACAAAATAATCACATACTTTTAAATAGCTTAGGCCCAGAACCACTTGATGCTGCATTTAATGTAAAGTATTTACAGTCTGCACTAAGCACAAAAACCGTAGCGATTAAAAACGCTATTATGGATGGGCATGTAGTAGTGGGCGTTGGGAATATATATGCCTCAGAATCATTATTTCGTGCGCGTATTCATCCAGAAACACCTGCTAAGGAATTAAGTTCAGCTAAATGTAAGCGGTTGGTAAACGAAATAAAATCTACCCTGAGTGATGCGCTTAAGGCAGGGGGAAGCAGCTTAAGGGATTTTTTTGGCGCAGATGGAAATCCTGGTTATTTTCAGCAAGAATATTTTGTATATGGACGTACTGGCCAACCATGTAAAGTCTGCCAAAAACCAATTAAAAATATACGGTTAGGTCAGCGCTCCACTTTTTTTTGCAGCCACTGTCAAAAGTAATCTCTACTTAAACATTTAATTAGTGTGGATGTTTTTTTGCGGCTTGCGCATGCAAAAAACTAGGTGGATGAGATGAGCTGTTTGCAATTTTTTGCGGTAATAAAGAGCCTGCAACCATGCCAATAATACTCACGCCCAAACCAATCAATTGTGGTGGAATCAAACTTTTTTCACTTAATAGCACCTCGATGACTATCCATGTTGTAATGCCACCAATGATTGCAGCAAGCGCGCCTTGGTTAGTCGCACGCTTCCAAAATACGCCAAAGAATAAAGGTACAAAAGCCCCAGCTAAGGTGATTTTGTAAGCAGATTCCACCATGCCGAAAATTGAGAGTTCAGAATTTAACGCGTAAAGCAGCACGCAGCCTGCAAACGCAATCAAACAAATACGCATGACTTTTAAAAATCCTTCGTCAGTTAAATGCGGCATATAACCGCGCAAAATATTTTCTGCAAATGAAATGGATGGCGCTAATAAAGTTGCAGACGAGCAACTCATAATTGCTGACAAAATAGCACCAAAAAATATTGCTTGTGCGAATAGTGGTGTGTGTTTCAGTACTAAAGTTGGCAGTACACGTTGTGAGTCATCTATGGCTAATTGTTTAAAAAGCACAGGGTCTATCATGGTTGCGGCGTAAGCAATAAACATGGGTACAAACGTAAAGCAGAAGTAAATACCAGCCCCTAAAATAGAACCCCATAGTGCTACTTTTGCACTTTTAGCTGAAGTAATTCGTTGAAACACATCTTGCTGCGGTATTGAACCTAACATCATGGTCATCCACGCACCGATAAATGTGACCCACATCCAAATATCACCTTTGGGCCAAAAGTCCAGTTTGCCTGCCGCCTCTGCATGCTCAATCACTGGCATCACGCCGCCTGTCATGCCAGAAACAATGCTACCGATATAAAGTAGGCCAGTAATTACGACTATCATCTGTACAAAATCTAAAATTGCGACTGAAAGCATTCCACCAAGTGTGGTGTAGGTAAGCACGATTGCCGTCCCTAAAATCATTCCAGCCTCTTCACTTACACCGCCATTGGTGATCATGTTGAAAATAAGACCTAGTGCTTTAATTTGTGCGGCAACCCAGCCCAAGTATGAAACAACAATTGCAATGGTAGTTAATACTTCGACCGTGCGGTTGTAGCGCATGCGATAAAAGTCGCCGAGGGTAATTATGTTAAGTTTGTAAAGTTGCGTAGAAAAGAATATTCCCGCAATAATTAAACACATACTTGAACCAAATGGGTCTGCAACTACACCATTTAAACCTTCTTGTACAAAGGTGGCGGAAACACCAAACACTGCTTCTGCGCCAAACCAAGTAGCGAATACAGTCGCCATTACGATTGGTAAAGGTAAATGTCGCCCAGCAACTGCATAGTCTTTAATGTTTTTAACGCGAGTGGCGGCGACTAAGCCAATTCCAATTGAAATAAGTAAATAAACGGCAACAAACCAGATTAGCAAGATGGCGAATCTTTCATATTAAAAAATCACTATAACAAAAGCTGATTTTTATTTGATTAAATAGAAACTGATGAGTTGTAATATTATTAATAAAATCAAGCTTAAAGAAAGCCATTTCATCCAAAATGATTGGCGTTTTTGCTCATGAATTAATGCTTCAATCGCCATGTTAAGCGGTATGTCTTTTTCACGTTCAATGGTTTGATTAAGTTGCTGATGCAATAAACGCGGCATTTGTGGTAAATATTTTGCCACATATGGCAGTTCTTTTTTGAATGATTTAACTAAGCTGCGCCAACCCACTTGTTCACTCATCCAGCGAGTTAGAAACGGCTTTGCGGTCTGCCATAAGTCAATATTTGGATCTAAATCACGACCTAAACCCTCAATGTTAAGTAGCGTTTTTTGTAGCATCACCAACTGTGGTTGAATCACAACGCCAAAACGTCGTGACATTTGAAACAAACTTAATAGCGTGCGACCAAAGGAAATGTCTTTAAGTGGCTTATCAAAAATTGGCTCGCAAATAGCACGCACAGCAGTTTCTAAAGCCTCAACACTGGTATCTTTTGGCACCCAGCCAGACTCAATATGCGCTACGGCAACGTCACGATAATCACGATTAAAAAACGCTAAAAAGTTACGCGCTAGGTAGTATTTATCTGTTTCTGATAGCGTGCCCATGATGCCAAAATCAAGGGCGATATATCTGCCGTCATCCGCCACTTGAATATTGCCTGGGTGCATATCGGCATGAAAAAAACCATCGCGAAATACTTGGGTAAAAAATATTTCCACACCATCGTGCGCGAGTTTTGTAATATTAATACCTTTGGCTCGAAGAATCTCAATTTGGCTTACAGGTGTCCCCACCATGCGTTGCATTACCATCACCTGCTCGCGGCACCAATCCCAATAAATTGCTGGAATTAGTAAATTTTTATCAGGGAAATTGCGTGCGAGTTGTGTGCAGTTTGCGGCTTCTAAAGTTAAATCTAATTCGCCATGTGTATGGTTTGCAAATTCCGTAACTACTTCACGCGGTTTTAAGCGTTTGCCTTCGGTTGAGATTTTTTCTAATAACCACGCCGCGGTATCAAGCAACGCAAGGTCACTATTGATTACTTTTGCAATGCCAGGCCGTAGGATTTTTACTGCAACCTCAGTGCCGTCTAGCAAAATAGCAAAGTGCACTTGTGCTACGGATGCACTAGCAATTGCTGTTTCTTCAAACTGAAAAAATACTTCGTTGAGCGGCAAACCATAAGCTTCAACAATTGTTTTTTCCACTTCAATAAATTCAAAAGGAGGCACACGATCTTGCAATTTTGCCAGCTCGTTTGCAAGATCAAGTGGAATTAAATCTCGACGTGTTGAGAGCATTTGTCCAAATTTAACAAAAATTGGACCGAGTGCTTCTAAAGCCAAGCGCAACCTAGCGCCTCGGCTTTGCTCTTTATTACGCCAAAAAAGCATAACATTGATAACAGACTGAAGAGGCTTTAATTTGGTGTGGCTTAAAATAAGCTCGTCTAAGCCAAATTTAAGCGCAATATAGATAATGTAAAAAAGCCTAAAAACTCTCATCGCTTAACCATTTAGCTGTGTTGTTTAGATAAAAAAAACTTAACGGGTTTGCCTTTTGAAGCAAATAACTTAACGGTTTTTTACAGACACATTTTTGTAAGCAATTATTTTGCACTTAATTTCTCTAGTTTACTCAGTCGTTTTTCAAATCTAGCCGCATCAGCGCGCAATGTATCTACATCCACATTAAACTTTTCAACCACGCGCTTTTTCGCAATCATCGGTTTTTCTTCTTGCCAATATTCACTCAGCATTTCCGCTAAATTAATGCTAGTCTCTTTAACCTTGCTTGAAGCGTTCTGAACAAATTGTGATGCCTTGTGCGCTGGCACATCACCAATCACGCGGCTTAAATCTTCTGTGTAATCCCAGCGCATATTGCCTAACACTTTGGCTAATTCGCTCGCTAAATGCGTGTCACCTTCAACGGTAATCTGCATTTTCGCAGCTTCATCTTTGGCTAGTAATCTAGGTAATAAACTTGCTGGAATCGTCACTATCGCATCGGGTGTATTAGTTTCACCAGCAATCGCTAGGCTTCCATCTTCTAAAATCACTACGCTAGTTTTTAACATGGCAATATTAAATTGCACACTTTTTCCTGCAAAAGGTTGCAACATTGCGTTTACCCAGCTGTTTTGGCTAAGTAAATGTTGCGCTATTTTAGTGGCAAAGCCTTTAATAATGCCGCTTAACATTATGTTTTATAGCCTTTATGTAGCGCAACAACGCCAGCCGACAAGTTGTAATAATCGACTTTGGTCAAACCTGCTTTAGTCATCATTTGTTTGAGTGCTTCTTGGTCAGGGTGCATGCGTATAGATTCAGCTAAGTACTGATAACTTGCAGCATCTTTTGCAAATAGTTTGCCCATCAGCGGCAATAGTTTAAATGAATAAGCATCATAAATTTTAGAAAGCGGCGCCCACACCTTTGAAAACTCTAGTATTAATAATCTGCCGCCTACTTTTAATACGCGTTGCATTTCACGTAATGCTGCATCTTTGTGCGTCATATTACGTAAACCAAATGCCACAATAACGCAGTCAAAATGATTGTCTGGAAAGGGTAATTTTTCAGCATCGCATTGCAAAGCCGACATATTTATCCCAGCGTCTAACATACGGTCACGCCCGATGCTCAACATAGACGCGTTGATATCTGTCAAAATGACTTGCCCGTCATTGCCTACTTTTTGTGCAAATAGTTTAGATAAATCGCCGCTACCACCTGCAATGTCTAGTACTTTATCGCCACTTTTTACACCGCTAATTGACACGGCAAATTTCTTCCATCTGCGATGCATTCCCGCTGACATGACGTCATTCATTAAGTCGTATTTGCTTGCTACCGAATGAAAAACATCGCTGACTTTCTTTGCTTTTTCAGTTTCAGGCACGGTTTTAAAACCAAAATGGGTATTGTTGTCTTTAGTCATTGTTTGCTCGCATACTATGCTCTGGTATTCTGTTTAAATGTCATCAACATTTCTTTAGCCTCTAGTGTGGCCTTCCATGCTAAGCTTGCCTAAATATTCTAGCCATAGCGCTTCATAGTTATTCGCAAGTTCATACAAGTAATCCCACGCGTATAAACCAGTGTCGTGTCCATCTGAGAACACAAGCTTGACTGCATAATTGCCGACTGGTTCTATGGCGGTAATATTTACATCTTCTTTACCGATTTGCAGCACTTCTTGACCATGCCCATGACCACGTACTTCTGCGGAAGGTGAGTACACACGCAAAAACTCACAAGACAATTTGCATTCGGTGCTGTTATCAAATTTAATTTCTAATAAACGTGAGGCTTGATGCAGTTTAATATCGATTGGACGAGGTGTATTGGGGCTTAAACCGCTCATAATATGTAGGTTAATTTAAATAAAGAATGATAACAGAATGGCCTGCTAACTTAAGCTTTATGCGACTACATAAGCATAAGCCTATCCATTAAAGCGCCGTTTATGTAAAAAATAGAACCGCTTATCTGAATTTTATTTGAAATAAGCCTAATAGTTAACTGATTTATTTGATTATTATAATAAAACTGATAGAGTTGCAAGTAAGTAAAAATTGGTTTGAGGACCATCATGGCTCAAAATAAAACTGATAGCAAAACAGAAAATAAATTAGCGCGTCAATTTTCCGCATACTCTGAGTGGCGTAAAGCGCTGGTGGAAACTATTTGTGATTACCGTAGCTGGCTTAATGAGCAAGAGCTCAATGATGGACAAGTTGACCAGCGCATTCAGCAATTACTTGATCGACTGCGTGAAGATAAACTTAACGTAGCGTTCGTTGCGGAATTTTCCCGCGGTAAATCTGAATTAATTAACGCTATTTTCTTTGCCAATTATGGTCAAAGACTGCTGCCATCCAGCGCTGGCCGAACAACCATGTGTCCTACAGAGCTATTGTATGACAACACCAAGCCTAGTTCAATAATGTTATTGCCGATTGAAACAAGGCTTTCAGACGCAACGACTAGTGAATATAAGCGCTATCCAGAAGAATGGAAAACGGTTACGTTTGATATGGATTCGAACGACAGCATGGTAGATGCGTTTAAAGAAGTAAGCAGTACCAAAGCTGTATCACTACTGGAAGCTGAGAAATTTGGCTTGTTTGACCCAAACAGTTCGGATGATGCAATGGGATTAAACAAAGACGGCACAATCGATGTGCCATGCTGGCGCTATGCTGTTATTAATTTTCCGCACCCATTACTTGAGCAAGGCTTGGTAATTCTAGATACGCCAGGTTTAAACGCAATAGGTACTGAGCCAGAACTTACGCTTAATATGCTACCAAATGCTCACGCTGTGCTATTTATTTTAGCGGCTGATACTGGCGTTACAAAATCTGAAATCGATGTGTGGCGTCAATATATTAGTGGTACACGTTGGAAGCAAAAAGGCCGTTTGGCCGTCTTAAACAAAATAGACGGTCTTTGGGATGAGCTAAAGAACGAAAAAGAAATTGAAAAAGAAATCACCAAGCAAATTAAAACCAGTGCAGAGTTGTTGGGTTTAGATACTAATCAAATATTTCCAATTTCAGCGCAAAAAGGTTTGCTAGCTAAGGTCAATGGTGATGACGAACTGCTAGTTAAAAGTCGTATTTTGGAGCTTGAAAAAGCATTATCAGATGAGCTAATCCCATCAAAAAAAGAAATTGTACGTGATAACACTCAGCATGAAATTGAAGATCTAATCAATAACTCAAATGTTATATTAGAAGCACGTTACTCAGGAGTTAATGAACAATTGCTTGAGCTTCGTGGCTTGCGTGGTAAAAACGAAGACGTTGTTGAACATATGATGCATAAGGTTAAAGTTGATAAAGAAAATTTTGAAAAAGGCCTGCAGCGTTTTCAAGCGTTGCGAAGTATTTTCTCACAACATACCAACCGACTATTCACATTGCTAGGAATGGAAGCGCTGAAATTGCATGTCCACAACACGCGTGAAACCATGATTCAGGCAAGCTTTACTAAAACTTTGCGTGGCGCGATGGATAATTTTTTTGGCGAATTAAAAACGCGTTTAATTTCCTCTGACGCACAAATTGATGAAATCAAAAAAATGATGGACGTGATGTACGAAAAATTTGCTAAAGAGCATGGTTTACGTAGGTCAGACCCGCCACCATTTTCTACACTACGCTATCAGAAAGAGTTGGCTAAACTAGAACGCGCTTACAAAGAACAGTTTAATACTGCGTTTAATATGATTGCTAATGAAAAAATGATGCTGACTAGCAAGTTTTTTGAAACGCTAGCAAGCCGCGTGATTCATGTATTTGAAGTGGCTAATCGTGACATTGAAAACTGGTTGAAAGCAGTTATTGCGCCTATGGAATCCCAAGTGCGAGAGCATCAGCTGCAATTACGTCGTCGTTTAGAAAGTATTAAACGTATTTATAAAGCAACTGACACGCTAGAAGATCGCATTTTAGAGTTAGAAGCGATTGAGAAAAGCATACAAGCTCAAATTGATGATTTAAAAGTGCTACGAATGCACATGAAAAACGCGTTAGCGTTTGAAAGTAATGAAGAAGAAAAAGCTGCTTGAATGTCTAGTTAGATTAATCATAATAAAAAAGGCTGCATTGCAGCCTTTTTTATAGAAAACTTAACGGTTTTCTGCGAGCATATTTTTCATTTTCTGCATTGCTTTTTGCTCAATCTGGCGAATACGTTCCGCGGAAACCCCAAATTCACCCGCGAGTTCGTGCAAAGTTTTACTATCTTTCTCTTGCAACCAACGCGCTTCAACTACGCGGCGACTGCGTTCATCTAAGCTCTCAAGCGCTTTTGCCAAACCTGTTGTTTCTGCAATAGCGTTTTGTTTCGCCTCAATGGCTTCAAGTGGTTCTAAGCTTTCATCTTGTAAGTAAGCAATTGGGCTAAAGTTATCATCGCCATCGTCATCAATATTGGCTTCAAGCGAGATTTCATGGCCACCCAACCGTGATTCCATTTCAATCACTTCTTCGGGTTTTACATTCAGCTCGCGCGCAATGTGCGCTACTTCGCTAGGCTGAAGAGTGCCAATACCCTTTTTCATGCTACGTAAATTAAAAAATAACTTACGTTGTGCTTTAGTAGTGGCAATTTTAACCAAACGCCAATTACGCACAATGTATTCGTGAATTTCTGCTTTAATCCAGTGAATAGCAAAGGAAACCAAACGCACACCACGCTCTGGATCGTATCGTTTTACCGCTTTCATTAGCCCAATATTACCTTCTTGAATTAAATCAGACTGTGGCAATCCGTAACCCGTATAACCGCGTGCGATACTCGCAACTAAGCGCAGATGGGATACAATAAGCTGACGTGCGGCTTCAAGATCATCTTCTGTTTTTAGTTTAACAGCGAGAGAATACTCTTCTTCAGCAGTTAATATTGGGTATGTTTTGATTAGCCTAGAGTACTGCTCCAAGCTATCAGAAGCGGCGAGTACAGGTAATGTTAACGAGTTAGTCATTAAAGTATTATTCCTCCAGTAAGTTACATTTTAGCACTCTCGATTGGAGAGTGCTAGCGGAGAATAAGTTCAATGGGTGTTATTTGAATAATAAAAACGTAAGTGATTAATTCTAATCGTTTGCGTTTGGGAAAATCGTTATTTATAAAAAAGGCCTACCGTTTTTTTTGTATTAAATTAGGAACATATATCGCTAGCACTAAAAGAGCTGCTGTTAATAAATATAACCTATTCAACCCGGCGCTACTGCAAGCTCATTGGATTAAATACGTATAGTTATTACGCCATTCAGGCGCTCCCTGTCGTCATTAAGCCTGAGAAAATTGCACTGAAAGCCAGCTTTATGGCAAGTGGTCAGACCTACGGGAGTCGTCGTTTAGTGCAAGCGATGCGTCATCAAGGCTTTATCATCTGTCGTTATCGTGTGCGTACGCTCATGAAATCCGCTCAGCTCGTGCCAGTGTGGAAACGTAAATTTGTACGCACTACGGATAGCAAACACACTGGACGCATTGCACCTAACTTACTGCAACAAGATTTTAAAGTGTTCATAAAGAATAAAGTGTGGGTGGCAGACATTACCTATATTCGCACTCAAAGTGGCTGGCTTTATTTAGCCGCAGTGATGGAATTATATGCCCGTAAAATTGTAGGCTGGGCACTGGCATCACATATGCGAGCAAGCTTGGAATGTTCAGCGCTCAATATGGCGATTATTGCCAGGCAGCCAGCACCAGGAGTCTTTGTCCATACTGATCAAGGTAGTCAATATGCTAGTGATGATTATTGTGCGTTACTGGCTAAACATCAACTAATGGCAAGCATGAGTGGTAAAGGTAATTGCTATGATAATGCGGTCATGGAGCACTTCTTTTTGAATTTAAAAATGGAGCGCGTATGGCAAACGTATTATGCCAATCATCAAGAAGCTATCAAGGATATTAGTCATTACATTGTTGCTTCTTACGCCCCGCAGGAAGTCCCCTCGGGGGATAATGCGTATCGACTACACTCAACTTTGGGCTATCTGTCGCCCAATCAGTTTGAATCTAACTTGACAGAAACACACCAAAATACGTCGATTAAGTTGTCCTGATACGTTAGACCACTACAGTTTAAATAATGCAGAGCTAAGGCAAGGCATAGATGGTCTCAAAAGAGCACTTGATTGGTCGCGTAAAAATTAATCTTTAATTAAATAAAACTGGATCAGATTACGTTTTATAAGAGTTTTTTGAAGCGCAAAGTGAGTTAATACGCACATTGAAAATGTGTCTGTAAAAAAGCGTTAAGTATTTCGAAAAGGGGGCAACGTAACAAGCATTAAATTAAAGCGAATACAAATGCCCAAGCTTGGTTTTCTTCGTTTGAATATATTTATAGTTATCATTATTTGTTGGGATTATAAGTGGCACTAAGCTATTAATAACTGCACCTTCAGCCATTAAAGCTTTAAATTTGCTTGGATTATTACTTAACAGCCTGATGGACTTTACGCCTAAATTTTTTAATATTTCAGCGCCAATATCAAAGGTACGGTTGTCTACTGGAAGACCTAAGGCAATATTTGCTTCTACAGTATCTAAACCTTGGTCTTGCATTGCATAAGCGCGTATTTTATTTTCAAGTCCAATGCCTCTGCCTTCATGGTTTCTTAAATATACAATCACTCCAACGCCTTCTTTAGCAATCAGTTGTTGAGATAGTTTTAACTGCTCGCCACAATCACATCGCCTTGAAGAAAAAATATCACCAGTTAAACATTCTGAATGCACGCGAGTAAGTACATCGTCTGCAGCGATAACATCTCCCATTACCAACGCCACATGCTCAATATTAGTTTTAGGTTCTTTAAATAGATAAATAATATAGCGACCAAAGTCGGTAGGAAGCTCGGCGCTTGAAACTCTAATGATATTGCTCATGAATGTTCTTGATATAGCTTTTAATTAATTTTAAATCCCGCAATTGAGCGATTAACTGCGAAGTATGAGCCTAGCCAGCCAATGAAAATTGCGCTAATTAAGATGGTAAAAAACATTGGATAATTGAGCATCGTAAGGCTAAAGTCGCTATTGTATAGGTTGGAAATCTGTGCGATGGATTGGTTAAATATTGTGATGACGCAAGTAATCATTGCGATAGCAAGTAAGCCGCCAAACAAACCATAGAAAATCCCTGCGTATAAAAATGGCGTCCTAATAAAGCTGCTAGTTGCGCCCATGAGCTTACTCACCTCAATTTCATCCTTTTGCGTCAAAATTTGCATGCGCACGGTGTTACCGATAATGATGAGTAGCGCAAGCGCTAATAACGCGGCGATGAAAAAAATCACTTTTTTACCGATCTGTAATAATAGCGATAAACGTTTCGCCCATTCGGTGTTGAGTAAGGCTTGTTCTACCCCAGGAATCTCTTGCAAAGAACTTCTAAGCGTTTCTAGATCTGCTGGATCGGAGGTCTTTGATTGAATAAAAAAGGCATCCGGTAGGGGATTTTTATTGAGTTGTGCTATTGGGCTGTTAGCTTCTGAGCCTGTTTCTGCTTTGCTTTTAAGTTGTTGCCAAGCTTCATCTTTGGTCACTAGCCTATAGTGTTTTATTAGTGTGCTTTTAGCCAGTGCCTCGCCAACTTCAGTGACAGTATCGTTGCTGTTATCTAGCTTTAAAAATAGACTAATTTCGGTTTCATCTTGCATATGGTTGGTAAGCTTGGATAAATTATCTACGCCTAAATAAAACAAGCCTGGTATGCACAGGGCTACGCCAATCACTGTACATATCATGAGTGTGGATAGCATATTGTATTGCATGCGCTTAAGTACCAAATGAATGGCTTGAACGTGATGATTTAGCCAGTAATTCATAGTTTAAAAACTTCAGTAGGCGCATTTAAAGGTTCACTTAGCGCAACTTGTGTTAACACTCCATGATTAAGATTGAGCACACGGGTTTGTCGCAAACTCATGCCAAGCGCATCGTGCGTGGCAATAATTACAGTCACGCCTACCTGATGAAATGCATGAAAGATCGCCATAATATCTGCTGCATAACTTGCATCTAAATTTCCGGTGGGCTCATCTGCAATCAAAATAGAGGGACGACTAACCACTGCGCGAGCAATCGCTAATCTTTGCTGCTCACCTCCAGAAAGTGAAATTGGCATGGCTTTTTCTTTATGCAGTAGATTTACTTTATCTAGCGCCGCGCGCACGCGCTTTTTTGCTTCATTGCCAGATAAGCCATTAATGCGAAGCGGCAATGTGACGTTATCAAAGCAATTACGGTCATATAATAATTTATGGTCTTGAAACACCAAACCAAATTTTCTGCGCATATATGGAATTGCAGAATCTTTTAACTTACTGATATTTTGGTTGGCAATTAGCACTGTTCCACTAGTTGGACGCTCGATAGCGGCAATGAGTTTAAGCAGCGTACTTTTGCCTGCACCAGAATGACCTGTCACAAATACTAGCTCGCCAGCTTCGATACTAAAGCTGACGTTTTTGAGCGCATCGTAGCTACCAGGGTAGCGTTTAGTCACTTGGTCAAATTTAATCATAGATTGATTGTAGCGTTAAAATGTAGGTGATGCATCATCAGCATTTAATTGCTTAATTTTAGTGTTAATCAAACATTGCATCGGTAAATTCATCCGCATTAAACGGTCGCAAATCTTCTATTGATTCACCAACCCCAATATAGCGAATCGGGATTGGTCGCGCCTTGGCAATCGCGGCAATTACACCGCCTTTTGCGGTGCCATCTAGCTTACTTAATACTAAACCAGTCACACCTAACGCATCATCAAAAGTTTTTACTTGCGTTACGGCATTTTGCCCAGTATTTGCATCTAGTACTAACAACACTTCATGTGGCGCATCTGGCAGTACTTTGAGCATCACACGTTTTACTTTGGCAATTTCTTCCATTAAGTGCATTTGCGTGGGCAATCTGCCAGCAGTATCTGCCAATACAATGTCAATATTTTTAGCAATCGCAGAGTTAATCGCATCAAACATTACTGCAGCTGGATCGCCACTCGTTTGCGCGACCACATGCACGTTATTGCGCTCGCCCCACACTTGTAATTGCTCACGAGCGGCAGCCCTAAAAGTATCGCCCGCAGCAATGAGCACAGATTTACCCTCTGCCTGAAACTGGTGCGCAAGCTTACCTATAGTGGTAGTTTTGCCTGCGCCGTTCACGCCCACCATCATAATTACAAAGGGTTTGTGTGTTCCAGTATTTAAGGGTTTTTGCAGCGGTAAAAGTAGCTGACTTAACGCTTTTTTTAAGGCAGATTTAAGCTGAAGCGTATCGTTTAAACTTTCCCGTTTTACTTGATTTTTTAAGTCTGCTAGTAACGTATGCGTAGCATTAACGCCAATATCTGAAGTGAGTAAAATACTTTCAAGCTCTTCGTATATCTCATCGTTAATTTTACCGCCACTAAATAAATCTGCTAATTGGCTTGTAAGGTTTGCTCGCGTTTTGGATAAACCAAGTTTCAACCGCTCTGATACGGTAAGTTCCGTTTTAAATTCAGCAGAAGTTTCACTCTTGCTCTCCTGATTAGCGTCGTTGGCTATTGGGTTTTTTTTAAAAATATTGAACATAATATTTCATCATTAATAACATTCTTATTTTAACTTAAACTGATAGGCTTTAGTGGATGCAGATTTTACTAGCGATCAATTACAGTGCTAAAATTCTAGAAGTTGTGAGTTATTTTTAAAGCAGAGCTTATATCTTAGAACTTATGCATCAGAAATGTAGTCATTAAGTTTAGTTATTTGCAAATCACTAAGTATTGGGAAGAAAGCGAATGAGAAGAAAACTAGTTGTCATCAGCGCGTTGTTATCTATGTGTGCAGTTGCATTATCAATCAGCCCCATTGTGCAGGCTGAGCCCATCACAAAAACTGACACAGGCCTACAGGCTAAAATTCAAGAATTTAAGCTCAAAAACGGCTTAAAATTGATTGTGCAAGAAGATCATCGTTCACCTGTAGTGGTGTCGCAAGTATGGTACCGCGCAGGTAGTATGGATGAAGTGAATGGCAAAACAGGCGTTGCGCATGTGTTAGAACACATGATGTTTAAAGGCACTAAGCAAGTAAAAGCTGGGCAGTTTTCACGTTTAATTGCTGCCGCTGGTGGTAAAGAGAATGCGTTTACTGGTGCAGATTACACTTGTTATTTTCAACAGCTAGAAAAATCAAATCTACCTCTTTCTTTTAAGTTAGAAGCTGATCGCATGTCGAATTTACAGCTAACTAAAGAAGAGTTTGCTAAAGAAATTAAAGTCGTGATGGAAGAGCGTCGTTGGCGTACTGATGACAAGCCTCAATCTATGGTGAACGAGGCTTTTCAAGGCGTGGTGTATAGGGCGCATCCTTATGGGCGTCCTGTAGTTGGCTTTATGAACGACCTTGAAAACATGACTTATTTAGATGCGCAAGAGTGGTACAAAACTTGGTATGCACCTAATAATGCTACCTTAGTTGTGGTAGGTGATGTGAAAGCGCAAGACGTTTTAAAATTAGCGCAGCAATATTTTGGCAAAATAAAACCAAAAACGTTGCCAGCGCGTAAACCACAAGTAGAGCCTGCACAAGTTGGCGAACGCCGTGTAGTAGTAAAAGCACCTGCGAAATTAGCTTATGTATTAATGGGTTACCATGTCCCCTCGATTGTAAACCCAGAGCAAGATTGGGAGCCTTATGCACTTGAAGTGTTAGCTGGCGTATTAAGCGGCAATCCAGCTGCGAGGCTGAATCAGCAATTAGTTCGGGAAACGCAATTAGCGGTAGATGTAAGTGCTGGCTACGATATGCTGTCGCGCGGCCGCCAAAGCTTGTTTGAGCTTGATGGAACACCTAGCGAAGGCAAAACCGTTAAAGAAATAGAAGATGCCTTGCTTGCGCAGATTGAAAAAATTAAAACTGGTGGTGTTACGGTAGAAGAGTTAGACCGTGTAAAAGCTGGCGTAATTGCCGCAGATGTGTATCAACGTGACTCTATGTTCTACCAAGCCATGCAACTTGGCACAATCGAAACTATTGGTTTTTCATGGCACATTTTAGATGCTTACCCTGCTAAATTGCGTGCGGTAACACCAGAGCAAGTGCAAGCCGTGGCTAAAAAATATTTAGTAATAGATAACTTAACTATTGCAACTCTAGACCCACAACCGCTAGATACAAATGCAAAGCCACAGGGTAAGCCACATGTGCATTAAACTTTAAGTACATTGAGTTTATAAGCCTTTATTTAAAGCATTTATTGAAAGATTTAAACAATGAAACATCATGTAATTGAATACTTAGCGATATGTTTATTGACCATTGTAAGCACAACAACGCAAGCGGCAGTAAAAATTCAACACTGGAAAAACGCCTCGGGCGCAGAAGTGTATTTTGTTGAAGACCATGATTTACCAATTGTAGATATTAGCGTGAATTTCCCTGCCGGTAGTGCGCGCGATACCGCAGAAAAGTCTGGCGTTGCAGGCATTACAAAATACATGATGACACTTGGTGCAGCCGGCATGACAGATGAAGTGATCGCTAACAAAATGGCGGATATAGGCGCAATTTTAGGTGGCAGTTTTGATTTGGACAGAGCCGCTTTTAAATTACGCACACTCAGCAGCGAGCGTGAAAAAACGCAGGCTTTGGACGTGTTTATCAAAATCTTGCAAAAGCCAGACTTTCCTGAAGCAGTATTAGCGCGCGAAAAAGCCCGTATTATTGCAGGCTTGCAAGAGTCTGCCACCCAGCCAGAAAGCATCTCTGAAAAAGCTTTTATGAATGCATTGTATGGCAAACATCCTTACAGCTTAGATGGTAGCGGTGAAGTGGAAACAGTCACTAAAATTAATCGTCAAGACTTAACGGATTTTTATAAACATTATTACGGTGCAAAAGGCGCTGTGATTGCGCTAATGGGAGACTTAACCCGCGACCAAGCTAATGTGATTGCAGATAATATTGCTAATGGCATGCCTGTTTCAGTTGAAATTGCACCTATTCCAAGTGTGGAAGCGCCAACTAAACCAGCAGAGGTGCGTATTGCACACCCAGCCTCACAATCACATATTTTATTGGGCTTTACAGGTGTGAAACGTGGCGACCCAGATTTATTTCCGCTTTATGTGGGTAACTATATTTTAGGTGGCGGCGGTTTTGTATCATTGCTTACTGAAGAAGTGCGCGAAAAGCGCGGCTTAGTCTACAGTGTTTATAGCTACTTTATGCCGATGGGCGAGCTTGGGCCTTTTCAAATTGGTTTACAAACTAAAAAAGACCAAGCTGAGGCTGCAGTAAAAGTTGTGCATGAAACCTTAGATAAATTCTTAGCCAACGGCATTACAGCGTCACAATTAAAAGCGGCTAAAGCCAATATTATCGGCGGTTTTCCAATGCGCATTGATAGTAATAGTAAAATTTTAGATTATTTAGCGTTAATAGGGTTTTACAAATTACCGCTCAATTATTTAGACGAATACAATAAAAACGTGGCGAATGTCACCACTGCGCAAATTAAAGATGCGTTTAAACGTCGCGTTAAACCAGAGAATTTTGTAACTATTGTTGTAGGTGACCCTAAGTTGGACTTGGCCGCAACTCAATAAACTTATCTTGAATATTCGATATTCTCAATATGAATGTCGAATATTGATTGTATGTATGTGAAATCTGCTGTTTTATGTGGTTAAATTGAGCAAAACTTAACTCTATGCCATTTTAATCAAATAAACTTAATGTTTATTTACAGACACATTTTTATCTTGACTCAACCCGCAAAAAAATTAGCAGATAATAAGCCCAACATAGTACGCATAAATGCAGGTGTTTGGCGCAGTCGCCTGCTTAAATTTCCAGATGCACAAGGTTTGCGCCCAACGCCAGAGCGTGTGCGTCAAACTGTATTTAATTGGTTAGGTCAAGATTTAACAGGCTTGCATTGTTTAGATTTATTTGCAGGTACAGGTGTGATGGGATTTGAAGCACTTTCTCGCAACGCTAAAACTGTGACCTTGATTGAAAAAAGTCCTAAAGTTTGCCAAACGCTAAAAGCTAACCAAATACTACTCAAAGCACAAAATGCAAGTATTCTACAACTCGATGCCTTAGTGTTTTTATCATCAAACAAGCAGTTATTTGATGTAGTGTTTTTAGATCCACCTTACAAGCAAGGCTTGCTGGCTAAAGTGTTACCCGTACTCGCTAATCATCTTAATCAAAACGCGCTGGTGTATGCTGAGGCGGAGTATCAAATAGAAGCTGATGATGTCTGGATAATCACTAAACAAGGGAAAGCAGGCAATGTTTATTATCATCTGCTAAAATTAGCGCATGACATATCCCTTGCTTAGAGTGGTTTACCCAGGTACGTTTGACCCAGTGACGTTAGGGCATGAAGATCTAGTGCGTCGCGCGGCAAGTTTATTTCCCCATCTGATTGTCGCGGTAGCGGGTAATAATAGTAAACATACTATGTTTAGTTTAGAAGAACGCGTTGCTTTAACAAAAACCGTATTTAGCAATTTGCCGAACGTAGAAGTCGTGGGTTTTTCGGGTTTATTAATGCAGTTCGTACAAAACCAAAATGCACATATGGTGATTCGTGGCCTGCGTGCCACGTCTGATTTTGAGTATGAGTTTCAGCTAGCAGGCATGAATCGTAAACTTTACCCACAATTTGAAACTATATTTTTAACGCCAGCCGAGCAATTTATGTTTATTTCATCTAGCCTGGTGCGCGAAGTGGCAAGCTTGGGCGGTGACGTGCATGCGTTTGTTTCTAACTCCGTGGAAGTTGCAATTAAGCAAAAAAATGGCAGTAAAAATTAGGCTGAAATCATGGCGCTAATGATTACCGATGAATGCATCAATTGCGATGTATGCGAGCCAGAATGCCCGAATGGTGCAATTTACCAAGGTGAGATAATTTACGAAATTAACCCTAATTCATGTACCGAATGCGTAGGGCATTTTGATAAACCTCAATGCGTAACTGTCTGCCCAGTTAGTTGTATACCACTAAATCCAGAGGCAGTAGAGACACATGAGCAGCTTTTGCAAAAATATTATCAATTAACAAAAAACTAAAAAGTTTTAAGGAGATTATATGCGTATTCTGCACACTATGCTTCGCGTTGGCGACTTAGCGAAATCCATTGATTTTTATACCAAAGTATTAGGCATGAAGCTTATTCGCCAGCAAGATTATCCAGATGGCGAATTTACTTTAGCTTTCGTAGGTTACGGTAATGAGTACGACAATAGCGTGATAGAACTTACCTATAACTATGGTAAAACTAGCTATGAAATGGGCAGCGCATTCGGCCACATGGCGTTAGAAGTCGATGATGCTTATGCAACTTGCGAAGCTGTTAAAAGCGTAGGCGGTAAAGTCATCCGTGAAGCAGGGCCCATGAAGCATGGCGCTATTATTATCGCCTTTATCGAAGATCCGGATGGCTATAAAATTGAGTTTATTCAAAAGGGCAGTATTGAATATCCGCGTTAATTATTTTTTGCTGAAAAATTAATGCGTTAAGTATTATTTATGGACTCAAATAGATTAATAGATCAGAACGTCCAGCTAAAAAAGCGGTGTCTTTGGCTTTAAATAATAACTGGAATTGAGCACACAACATTGCACAAGATTACGAAAGTCTAACGGCAAACTGTTTGCACGCTTTATTACATAACATTGAAGGCGATATGCTTAATAGCAACGATTGGTATGTAAAGACAGATGGCAAGAAGTATGCAGACTTTTTAGATGTAAAGTTAGAGTTAAATGCAATTTTGATACGTTTAGAGCTAGGTATTTAGCATTTTAAGGTTCACAAACTTAACCTTTGCCATATTAAATAAATAAACTTAACGTATATTTACAGACACATTTTAGCTTTGTACAATTTTGTTTCTACCCAATTGTTTAGCGCCGTAAAGCGCTTGATCTACAATGTGCATGAATCCTATGGCGGTATCTTGTTGGTTTGGTGCAATCGTGCAAAGTCCCAAGCTGATGGTAAGCAAGTTATGCACTAGTGATTTCTCATGTGGAATATTGGCTTGCAGTACAATTTGTCGGCAACGCTCGGCAATAACAAGCGCTGACTTTTTATTTGTCTCTGGCAAAACTAACACAAACTCTTCGCCACCAATACGTGCAAAAAAATCTCGCGGGCGCCCCGCTACAGAGCCTACCAAACTAGCGACAGTTTTTAAACACTCATCACCTTTCAAATGCCCGTAATGGTCGTTGTATTGTTTAAAAGAATCAATATCCAGCATGATGACAGACAGTGATGAGCTATTGCGCTGCGCATCCGCCCACTCTTTTTCTAATACCATATCAAACATGCGACGATTCGCCACGCATGTTAAGCCATCTTTATATGAATAATCCTGCAATTGCTGTTGTAAGCGTTCTAGCTTTAATTCATTTTCTTTACGTTCGCTAATATCAAACATAAAGCCAATTAAAGCATCCACTTCGCCCGTTGCATCACGCATTACATGCACTACATCGCGAATCCACACATATCCACCATCTTTAGTGAGCGCGCGGAAATCCATTTCATAGTCAACCTCAGCTTTGGCCTTGGATATACAAAAGTCAACTACCCACGCACTGTCGTCTGGGTGCATTCTGCTTGCCCAGTCTTGCGCGTTGCCCCAACTGCTATGCGACCAACCGAGTAATTTTTCTATTTGTGGGCCTATATAAGAAAATTGCATAGTTTTCCAGTCAATTTTCCATGGAATCGCATTTGTGTTTTCTAATAGAGCCTTATAGACTTTCGCATCTGCTTCAATATTGTCTTTATGGTCCATTTTATGTTGTGATTCACACTATAACTATGCTAACGAGATTAGCATAGTTGGTAAAAACTAATTGTAAAATTGTTTTAAGCGCTTTTAGCCAGCATTAAAAAGCTCGCGGAGCGAGCTTTTTAATTAACCAAATTATTCAAAAAAATCTTTAACTTTATCTATCCAGCCTTTACTTCTAGGGCTGTGCTTGCCAGAGTCTGCCTGCGTGCTCATTTCAAATTCACGCAACAATTCTTTTTGTTTTTCGGTTAATTTAATGGGTGTTTCAACTACTACGTGCACCATTAAGTCGCCGTGTTCGCTCGAGCGGAGAGGCTTAATACCTTTGCCACGCAACCTAAATACACCGCCAGTTTGCGTTTCTACTGGAATCTTCATCTTTGCAGAACCGCCCAATGTCGGTACTTCAATCTCGCCGCCTAGTGCCGCAGTGCTGAAGCTAATAGGCATTTCGCAGTGTAAATTACCACCGTCACGCTGAAAAATTTCATGCTCTTTTAAATGCACAACAACGTACAAATCTCCCGTTGGACCGCCATTTACGCCAGCCTCACCTTCGCCAGATAAACGAATTCTATCTCCTTCGTCCACGCCAGCTGGGATTTTAACTGAAAGCGTTTTATTGATTTTTTGTCGGCCTGCACCGTGACATGTACCGCATTTGTCTTCATCTTTGATAATTTTGCCAGTACCGTGACATTTTGGACATGTTTGCTGAACTGAGAAAAAGCCTTGCTGCATACGGACTTGACCATGACCGTTACAGGTCGTACATGTTACAGGTGATTTGCCCGTTTTAGCACCAGAACCTTTACAAGTTTCACAAGTCGCTTGTACTGGAATACGAATTTTAGTTTCGGTACCTTTAGCAGCGTCTTCTAGATTAATTTCCATGTTGTAACGTAAGTCTGCGCCACGATAAACATTATTACGCTGGCCGCTTGCGCCCGCCCCAAAAATATCACCAAAAATATCACCAAAAGCATTACCAAAACCCGCACCGCCGAAGCCACCGCCTGCACCTTGCTCTACACCAGCGTGACCGTATTGATCATAAGCGGCACGCTTTTGGTCGTCGGAGAGTATTTCATAGGCTTCTTTTACCTCTTTAAAATGCTCTTCTGCTTTTGGATTATCTGGATTGCGATCAGGATGATGTTTCATCGCGAGCTTGCGATAAGATTTTTTTATATCTTCAGTGGTGGCGTCTTTGTTGACGCCCAATACTTCGTAATAGTCTTTTTTGGTGGCTGCCATAATTTATTTAGTCGCTAATCATTGGTCGTAAATTGTTAGTAAAAATTCAAAATTAAAAATCAAGCGCTGCAAAGCCAAAAATCGTAAGTGTTTAGCTCCAGCCTTTTGAGCTTTTCACTAAACACTTACGACTATGGAAAAATGACTATAGCTAGTCTTTTTTTACTTCTTCAAACTCTGCATCCACAACTTCTGCGTCTACAGTTTTTTCGCCTTGAGGCTGTGCACTTTCAGTATTCGCTTCTGCTTGTTGCGCTGCTTGAACTTTTTCGCCTAGCTTTTGTGAAGCTTCCATTAACGTATTGGTTTTAGATTCAATCGCCTCTTTGTCGTCAGATTGCAATACACTTTCAACATCTTTTAGTGCAGCATCAATCGCTTCTTTTTCTGCCGCATCTAATTTATCGCCATATTCGCTCAATGATTTTTTTACTGAGTGCACCATGCCATCAGCCGCATTACGTGCATCAACTAATTCACGATACTTTTTATCTTCATCAGCATATTTAATAGCATCTTCTTCCATTTGTTGAATTTCAGCCTCAGACAAACCACTGTTGGCTTTAATGGTAATTTTATTTTCTTTACCAGTCGCTTTGTCTTTGGCAGAAACGTGCAAAATACCATTCGCATCAATATCAAAAGTTACTTCAATTTGCGGCGCGCCACGTGGTGCTGGTGGAATATCGCTTAAATTAAATTGGCCTAATGATTTATTGGCAGAAGCCATTTCACGCTCGCCTTGTAACACTTGAATGGTCACTGCGTTTTGGTTGTCATCTGCAGTTGAGAACGTTTGTGATGCTTTGGTTGGAATCGTGGTGTTTTTCTTTATCACTTTAGTCATCACGCCACCAAGCGTTTCAATGCCTAATGAAAGTGGTGTTACATCGAGTAATAACACGTCTTTAACATCACCTTTAAGTACGCCACCTTGAATCGCTGCACCAACTGCAACAGCTTCATCAGGATTTACGTCTTTACGTGGCTCTTTACCAAAAATCTCTTTTACTTTCTCTTGTACTTTTGGCATACGACTTTGACCGCCAACTAAAATCACGTCAGTAATTTGGTCAATTGAAACACCAGCATCTTTAATGGCTGTGCGGCAAGGTGCAATGGTACGTTCAATTAAATCATCAACTAATGACTCTAATTTTGCACGTGTGATTTTTACCACTAAGTGTTTAGGGCCAGTGGCATCTGCAGTAATATATGGCAAGTTCACTTCAGTTTGCGTTGCGCCAGAAAGCTCAATTTTTGCTTTTTCTGCCGCCTCTTTTAAACGTTGTTTTGCTAGCAAATCATTGCGCAAATCTAAACCGTTGTTGTCTTTTTTAAACTCATCCGCTAAAAAGTCAATTAACCGGTTATCAAAGTCTTCACCACCTAAAAAAGTGTCGCCGTTGGTGCTTAACACTTCAAATTGATGCTCGCCATCGATGTTGGAAATTTCAATAATAGAAACATCAAACGTACCACCGCCTAGGTCATACACAGCAATTTTACGGTCGCCTTCTTGTTTATCCATACCGAACGCTAATGCAGCTGCAGTTGGTTCGTTAATAATACGTTTAACGTCCAAACCTGCAATACGGCCTGCATCCTTAGTTGCTTGGCGCTGACTATCATTAAAGTAAGCTGGAACCGTAATTACTGCCTCAGTCACTTCTTCGCCTAAATAGTCTTCCGCAGTTTTTTTCATTTTGCGTAATACTTCTGCAGAAATTTGTGGAGGCGCCATTTTATTGCCGCGCACTTCCACCCATGCATCGCCGTTATCAGCTTTTGTAATGGTGAAAGGCATCAATTTGATGTCTTTTTGTACTTCTTTTTCGTCAAAACGGCGACCAATTAAGCGTTTAACTGCATATAGCGTGTTTTTTGGATTTGTTACCGCCTGGCGTTTTGCAGGAGCGCCTGTTAAAATTTCACCATCTTCTTGATACGCAATGATAGATGGTGTTGTACGTGCACCTTCCGCGTTTTCAATCACCCGTGGTTTTCCACCCTCCATTACAGCTACGCATGAGTTTGTTGTACCCAAGTCAATACCAATTATTTTACCCATTTTTTTTCCTTAACTATTTGTTTGTAATATACTATTTTTAATATTATTTTATTTTAGCTGCCTATCTACCGTAGATAGGGCTGGTTTTTTTGTTTTCAAGTCCCCAGTATATTTAGGTTGCTTTTATTTGAATTTGTTTACTTTCCTTTTGCTACCATCACCAATGCAGGCCGCAATACGCGCCCATTCAGTGTGTAACCTTTTTGCAAAACAGTTAGTACTGTGTTTGGCTCTTGGTCACTTTCTAGCATGCTAATTGCCTGATGATTGTTTGGATCAAACTTTTCGCCGACTGGGTTAACTTCAGCAATATTGAATTTTTCAAATACACCGCTCAATTGTTTTGCGGTAATTTGCACGCCATCTTTATAGCTTTGTATGTCGGTTGCATCAATTAATAACGCCGCATCTAAGCTATCTTTTACTGCGAGCAATTCATTAGAAAACTTTTCTAATGCAAATTTACGCGCTTTTTCAATGTCATCCATTGCGCGACGACGGATATTTTCACCTTCGGCTTTTACATATAAAACTGCTGCTTTAGCATCTGCAAGTTGCGTTTCAAGTTCACCGATACGAGTATCTAAAGAGCCTGCTGCGCCATTGTCATAAAATTCGTCTTCTTGCACTAAACCTTCCTCAGAAAGTATTGAAGTGTTGGTAGTTTCGTCTGAATTTTCAGTTGAATCAGCATTATTTTGGTTTTCTTGCATGCGGCTACTCCTACTAAATTTTTTAATTAAATAACATTGTTATAAAAATGGGGATATTAAAATTCATTTCAAGGCTTTATGCATAAAAAATTGCGAAAAAATGTGTCTGCAAAAAACCGTTAAGTTTTATTGCTTAAAGCTAGTTAGCTGAAGTTTTAATTCAAAACAGTATTTAATGCTGTCATTACTTCATTTACAGAAGATACTTGATTAATATTACCCAAACTAATAGCTGCTGCATATGCGCCAGCATATAGGCCAGTAAGCTCAGGATTTGTGTCCGTATAAAGCGCAATAGTTGGAATATTCAAGGCGACAGATAAATGAGATAACCCTGTATCTACCCCAACAGCAGCCTTAGCTTGACTAATAATAAATGCTAATTCCGCAATCGTACATTTTGGTAAAACTACCGCATTGTTAAGCGTGCTGGCAATCCGCTGCGCACGGATTAACTCTTTGTCACTCGCCCACGGTAGCACCAAACTTAATTGCTGGTTCTCTAAAGCTTTGCCCAGTCCGACCCAATGTTCAGTAGGCCATAATTTACTATCGCGGCTAGTGCCATGTAAACTAACAATATAACTCTGGTTTAAGTTAACAGGTGTTGTTGATGGAGCAATAATGCCGTAATCAGGCTTGATACTCGGCATGGAAAAGCCAAAGGCACTGGCTGCAAGTGAACGGTTGCGTACAACTGCATGTTGTAATCGAGAAACCTCATGTTTAATATCGTAGAAATAGCTTGCAAGTGGCTCGCGAATGGAACCTTTGTTATAGCCATGCTTTATACCGTGCGCTAAACGCGACATCAAGCCGCTTTTGAGCAAACCTTGCGTATCTATTATAATGTCATACTGGGTTGCAGAAATTAGCTTCTTAACACTGATGATTTCTTGCCAAGTTTCACATCTAAAAAGCGACTTACGCCAACGCCGCATTGCGACGGTAATTACTTGATTCACGGCAGGGTGCAACTTAGGAATATCAGCAAAACTTTCCTCTACCAGCCAATCAACTTGAATGTCAGGATAATGCGCACGAATGTCAGCAATAATCGGTAGATTATGAATCACATCGCCCAAAGATGATGTTTTAACGATAAGCAGTTTCAGCATAACGCTAATTTTCGCATACAATTTAGTTTTTATCGCTTAGCACTTGATATTCGGCACTCATTATTTTGAAATTTGCATTGATCATTTTTAAGTATTTTCCATACGGTGGTATGCAGCGGGATATGATGCGTACCGCAAATGAATTAGTAAAACGCGGGCATGCAGTTGAGATTTTTGCGATGTCTTGGGATGGCGAAAAGCCCCAAAATATAACTGTGCATGTGCTACCTATTAAAGGCTTTCTAAACTATCGGCGTTATCAAAAGTTTATTAACCTAACGCATGCTCAAATTAAAGAAACGGCTAATTTTGATTTCATTTTTGGTTATAATCGCATGTATGGCTTAGATGCTCACTTTGCTGCAGATCCCTGTTTTATTGAGCGTGCGTTCAGCCAAAGAAGTTTTTTATACCGCTTGTTGCCACGTGTAAAATGGTTTGTTGAATGCGAACGTGTAATTTTTGCTAAAGAGGCTAACACCGATATTTTAATGGTATCTGAAACTGAAAAAGCCCATTTTCAGCATTGGTATCAAACACCTAGCGAACGTTTTCATTATATTCCGCCATACCTATCAGCAGAACGTTTTGCACTGCAAGATAAAGCTTTAATGCGCAAACATTTGCGAGACACCTTTGGTTTTGGCAACAACGATTTTGTATTCATGCTGACAGGTTCAGGCTTTCACATGAAAGGTTTAGACCGAGCTATTGCAGCGATTTCATCATTGCCAAAAGCTTATTTAGATTACGTTAGACTTGTTGCAGTGGGGCAAGATAACCCAAAGCCATTCCAACGCATTGCTAAAAAGCTAGGCGTTGCGCAAAATTTAGTGATTTCAAAAGGGCGTCCAGATATTCCAAAGTTGATGCAGGGAGCAGATATATGCATCCATCCAGCGTATCGTGAAAATACTGGTTTGGTAATTTTAGAGGCGCTGGCTTGCGGCACCCCAATGCTTGTTACAGAGTCTTGTGGCTACGCGCAACATGTCGTAAACGCCAA